>CAYQYM010000310.1:0-3246 GCA_964421715.1 uncultured Acidipila sp. | reverse complement strand
GGCCCTGCCGTCCGGTCAGGATTGGGACCATGTCCGGCATACTGGAAGTGTGAAACCGCCTTGCTGATGCGGCCCTGCTCGTCCACCTGGAAAGAGGTGGCGCTGCCGGTGCCGTAGTTCGCGCAGAGCAGTGTGCGGCCGGTCGCGTCGAGCGTGATGTGGCAGGTGCCGCCGCCCTCGGCGGCCGAGCGGCTGATCGGCTGCAGGGTGCCGCGGGTGCGATCGATAGCAAAACTGCTCACCGCGCCGTTGTGGTCGTCCTCGTTCGCGGCGAAGAGATATCTGCGATCCGGAGACAGGGCAAGAAAGGTTGGAAAATCCGTCTTCACGGCCAGCTTCGGCTCGGAGAGTTTGCCGGGTGCCGCATCCCACTCACTCACGTAAATGCCCTGGCTGCTCTTCTCCGTGCGCGTGCCGACGAAGGCAAGGCTGCGGCTCTGCAGTGGTTGGGACTCCGCGCCGAGTGCGGCCTGAGTAGCGGCGGCTGCAAGGGTGGCTGTCTTCATAAAAGCACGGCGTGAAAGCGTGGATGCCATATCAGGCCTCATACTACGCCTCACACAGGTTTGGATGCGCTCCTAGGGATAGAGCACGATCTTGCTCGCCTCGCCTTTGCGCAGCAGGTCCATGCCGCTTACGAAGTCGCGCATCGGCAGCCGATGTGTGATCACGGGTGCAAGCTCGAGCCTGCCTGCCTTGAGCAGAGCCTCCATCTGAAACCACGTCTCATACATGCGGCGACCGTTGATGCCCTGCAGCACCGCGCCCTTAAAGATCACGTCACGCGCAAGGTCGAGCTCGACTGCGCCGGGAGGAATCCCGAGCAGCGAGACGCGGCCGCCGCTGCGCAGCGCCTCCAGGCCAAGGCGAATGCCGGATGCATGTCCTGACATTTCAAGCACCACGTCGACGCCGTTGCCGCTAGTCTTGTCGCGCAGGAACTCGACCACCTTGCCCTCTGCCGGGTTCAGCACTGCGTCGGCATGCATCTGCGCCGCGAGCTTGCGGCGATGCTCGTTAATCTCCACCGCATAAACGGCCGCAGCGCCGCAGGCCCGCGCCACCGCGATCGAGAAGAGCCCGATGGGTCCGCAGCCGATCACCGCGACCGTACGGGCGGCGATCTCGCCGGCCAGCACCGTGTGAACCGCGTTGCCCAGCGGGTCGAGGATCGACGCATATTCACGCGGAAGCGAGGGATCCAGCTTCCAGATATTCGACTCAGGGATAGTTACATATTCGGCGAAGGCCCCGTTCGCATCCACGCCGATGATCTTCACGAACTGGCAGATGTGCGCCTGGCCGGTGCGGCACTGCAGGCACTTGCCGCAGGCCACGTGCATCTCGGCCGAGACGAAGTCACCCTCGCGCACGGCGGTCACATCCTTGCCCACGGCCGCCACCACGCCGCAGAACTCATGCCCTGGGATGAGCGGCGGCGCAATGCGGTTCGCCGCCCACGCATCCCAGTTGTAGATGTGCAGATCGGTGCCACAGACCGAGGCGGCCTCTACCTTGACGAGTACATCGGCAGGTCCGAAAGCCGGCCGTGAAACCTCGCGCAGCTCCACGCCGGGCGCGGCCGCGGTCTTTACCACGGCCTGCATTGTGTCAGGCATTCCTGCTCCTTACGCAAACACTTCAGTCTAGCAGGTGAAAAGCACGGAGCCGGTCATAAGCAGGCCGGCTCCGCGCTGGGCGTTTCTAGCGATCGCGGTCGCGATCGCGGTCGTTGCAGCCCTGTCCGTCCGTCACCGCCGTCAGCACCTGGTTGGCTTGCGTCAACCTGCGGCTATAGCAGTTGCCCAGCGAGTCGTGGCTGCGGTAGCTCGCGGTGGAGCTGCCGGCCTTCGTCAGGGAGCCATTGGCGTTGAAGGTGAGCGTGTCCGTTGTGTTCACCTCTTCCCTCACGTGGTTGTTGTAAAGATCAAAGCCGAAGAGTGCGCGCTCCGAGTCATCCCTGTACTGCTGGTCGCTCGTGACCGTCTGCACCGCGCTGCCGTCGCTGTTGGTGACGTAGGAGTAGTCAAGCAGCAGCGGATAGGAGAGGTGCACCTCGTGCTGCGTGGTCAGGAAGCCATCGCGCGTCGTTGTGCGGCCGTTCACCGTCGTCAACTGGGTCACGTTCTGCACGTCCACACTGGGATTGTTCGGATTGACGACCTTCACCTGCTGCGAATTCTGGAAGGTCACCGTCTGATCGACGGTCGTCTCCACGCGGCCGTGGGACGTGTTTACATAGCCGCGAATGACGAAGTGGCGATCCGAGCTGACCGCAACCGTGCCGGAGTAGGTAGGTCCGTTCGGGTCCGCGGTGATGTTCTCCGTCACCACTGGTGTGGGTGCCGCGCTTAACGTGTTCTCCAGCACGCCGCCGGTCACGCGCCGGGCACCGTGGTCGGTGTAGGCCAGCAGATTTGCCGTGGCCAGGAAGTAGGAGTTGGCGTTATAGACGCTGACGCCGACCGTGTGTGCCGAGCCATCCGCCAGCAGACCGGCAAACGGTGTCAGGTCCACGCGATAAGGCTTGAAGTCAAGCGTCTGCACGCCTGTAATCGGTTCCCACAGATATGGGTCGATGCCGCCGGTGTAAATCCACGGATAGATGGGCGCAACGCCGGCGGGCTTGCCGTCGATGGTGATCTCCGTCTCGCGGAAGGCGGTCTTGCCGCAGCTCAGGAGGTTGGCGGCCTGGTCGTCAGGTACGCAAAAGAACCAGAACTCATCGCCGCCCTGGCTCTGCGCGATGACGTCGAGGTAGACACTTTCGGTGTTCAGCGGCAGGCGAAGCTGTTGCGTAATCTGGTCGGCGGTAGTGTTCAGCGCGCCCGCATCTCCTCCCGGTCCGTTCACCGGAACGACGACGTCCGGTACACGCGGAGCCGGATCGCGATAGCTGGCCGGGTAAAACTCGAGCGCTGCGTTCGCGTAGATAATCCCGGTGTAGTTGACTCCGCCCGAGACGCCGACGAAGTTGCCGAGGTAGGCCTGTCCAGTCTGCGCGGCGTGGAAGATGGCCGAGAGGTCCGTCACGTCGCGCTCAACGTGCCACGACGGGCTGAGCGCGGCGCGCGGCTCGGCCGTGGTGCCGTAGTAGATGTTCGCCTGTCCCAGGTAGAAGGCCGCCGAACGGTCGAACTGTCGCCCCGCGGTCACGGTGAAATCCGCGGTGAAGACTACCTTGGCCCACGGACCCGGGCAGCTTGCGGGAGGTGTGTAGCTGATCGGCTTTGGGCTGAAGTCGGC
>CAYQYM010000309.1:0-3308 GCA_964421715.1 uncultured Acidipila sp. | reverse complement strand
GTTGGGAATTATGAGACTGGTTCTAGTATGGAATAGGGCTGTCACACACCTGATCAGAGCCATTCGTTCCGCGACAGTTCTGAACCGTTGTGTAAAGGGTATAACCACTAGTGGATCGCTAGGATTGTAGAGGAATGGTGTGTTACTGCCCGGGCACAGGATATCCAGAGCTTGATTTATCTGTGCCGCACATGGGATCGCGACAACGCCGGGGTTCTGCCGAATGTAATCGATAGAGGCTGGAAGCCAGCCTACGTTATCCGGACCCCATGTTGTACCTTGCGCATACCAAACACCTCCACTTACACCCGGCGTTGGCGGAATAAGTTGGGGATTTGAAAGGGAAGTAGCACAGCTTCAGTCCCAGGACTGGCATTGTATTCGGCAATTTTCCAATTCTGAAAGTTACCACCGCCACCAAGAAGTTCCACCATGAAGCTCGTGGCGTAAGGGTCACCAGTGGGAGATCCAGACGGCACACCTTGGTCAGCTGATGGAAAGTAAGCTGGAGATGAACAGTTGAACTGTGCATATCCTCGTTGGGTCGACAGTATCGAGAGCGCGAGTAGCATCCTCGTCAGAATCGAACGCGTGGATTTTACCTCACCGTCCCCATCTATCAATCCTATTTAGGATAGCCTGGCGTCAAGACTCGGAGGGGCATAGACCAACGTGCGCGGAGCACCCTGGTAGCCGTGCAACCAAATTTGGCCTCAAGCATCAGCGCCCGGCACAAGGGAGGTGTGCCCTCTCAAGGGCACACCGCCCATTCTTATCCCCGACGCAATACGTATCCGATATTTTCCACACCCACTCAGCCTCACGCTGCCGCGCGACTTTAAAATGAAAGGTATGGCTAGACTGCGTCGATTGAGTGCCGTCTCCTTTATTTTTCAAACTCTGCTGGTCTATAGCCTGTGCGCGCATGCCTCGGCAGAACCGGCCCCCTTCGATCTGGCCGGCCCGCGCCTCGAGGTGCGTGTGACGCGCAACGGCAGGACGCTGCCCATTGCGCAGGTGCCCGCGCTTGAGCCGGGAGATCGCATCTGGCTGCACCCCGTACTGGGCAACGACCAATCTGCCCGCTACCTGATGATCACGGCATTTCTGCGCGGGTCCACCAATCCTCCTCCGGACAAGTGGTTCACCAAGACCGAGACCTGGGACAAGAAGGTCAAGACTGAAGGGGTTTACATCACCGTGCCTGCGGAGGCCCAGCAGGCGCTGGTGTTTTTTGCGCCGGTCACGGGCGGCGACTTCAACACGCTGCGTAATGCCGTGCGCGGCCGCCCCGGCGCCTTTGTCCGCGCCTCGCAGGACCTGAACCAGGCGAACCTCTACCGCGCACGGCTCGACACCTATCTTGAGGCGATTCACAAGACTGACGAGCAGGATCCCAAGGCCCTCAAGGACACCTCTGCCCTGCTGGCGCGGAGCCTCGGGATCAGAATAGATCAGCAGTGCTTCGATCGCATCGTGGAGCAGCAGGCCGCCTGCCTTACCGCGAACGAAAATACGCTGGTGCTCGATGACGGACACAGCGCCTCCGTGGTGGCGGCCCTGACGAGCGGCCCGGCCAGCGACCTGGCCTATAAGGCCGCCATCACGCCCCAGGCCAGCTTCGGCTTGTACAGCTCCTATGTCGGCGCGGTCATGGACATCGCGCGCCTGCTGGACGGATTTCACACGGCCATGTACCAGTACATTCCGGCGCTCTCAGTGGAGCACGGACACGACTCGGCCCGCAGTGACGCCGATGCCATGGACCTGAAGCTGAATGCGCCGCCTTCGTTTCACAACCCCAAGTCCGTGCTGGTCGTGGCCCTGCCTGCAGTGGAGAAGAACGTGGCGCCGCCTCCCCTGCGCGCCGTAGATGCAAGGCAGGTCTTCTGCCTGCAGAAGAAAAATCTTATCCTGCCCGTGGAGGGCGCTCCGCTGGTCTTCGCCACCGGGTTCGCCCATGACATGACCCTCACGTTGAAGCAGCGCGACGGCAAAACCGTAAACCTGAACGCCACCGCCAACCCGGTAACCGGCGGCTACGCGGTCGACACGCACGGATTCGATGCATCTGCCCTCGGCGGGGACACGTCCGGCACCCTGAACGGGATGTGGGGCTTCTCGCCCTACCAGGGGCCTGCCTTCACCCTGCAGAATGCGCACCCCGTCTCATGGCAGGTGGCCGCCGATGACAAGGATGCGCTGGTGATCGGCCGCGAAGACACCCTGAAGCTGCTGGGCGACAACACCGCCTGCGTGGATGAGGTTCGCTACAAGGAGAGCGGCAGCGCCTCCCATGCGGCGGAGTGGAAGAGCGAGAAGCCGGGCGAGATCGAAGTGAAGGTGCCGTTAAACAACGCTGAGCCTGGCACGGTGACGCTCGAAATCGAGCAGGCCGGACTCGCCCATCCGGGCATCGTCGAGGTGAAGAGCTTCGCGCAGGCCGGCCATCTGGATGGCCTCGCCGCTTACGCGGGAGATAAGACCGCGGTGCTGCGCGGCACGCGTCTGGACGAGGTGGCCAGCGTGACCTGGAACGGCGCAAAGCTGTCTCCCGGCAAGCTGACCCACACGGGGACGAGCGACCAGCTCCAGCTCGCGCTCGAAAAACCGGCCGCCCGCGACTGGGCCGCCACGGCCAGCGTGCTGCTCAAAGACGGCCGCTCGCTCACCCTGCCGGTCACCGTCGAGCAGCCCCGGCCCCGGGTCGCGCTGCTCAGCAAGAGCGTGCAGCCGGCAATGCCGCAAGCAGCCTCTTCCGCTTCCGTGGCCACCCCGGCTGCTCTCAGCATTCAACTCAGCAGCCCGGATGAGCTGCCCGCCGGCAGCCGTCTCATCTTCTCTGTCCGCTCGGAGGAGCCGGCTGAGTTCTCTCGCGACGAGAAGATCGAAGTCGCTACCGTGGACGGAGGCGCATCCGTGCTGCTGGACATTGCAGAAGGCGGCCTCACGCTGCAGGACACACGCATTGCCGTAGCCACGCTGGACCCGGCAAAGAGCTTCGGCTACTCGGCCTTCGGCAAGCTGCGGATGCGCCCGGTGGACGCAACCGGCGCAAAAGGCGACTGGGTGCCGCTGGCCACGCTGGTCCGCGTGCCGCAGCTCACCGCTTTCCGTTGCCCCTCGGCAGTCAGTGAACCCTGCACGCTAAGCGGGACGAACCTCTTCCTCATCGACTCGCTCTCGGCAAACGCCGACTTCACCCGCAGCGTGAGTGTTCCTGACGGCTTTGCCGATAGCTCCCTCTCCGTGCCCCACCCGGCCAGCACCCAGCTCTCTAACAAGCCCCGGCACGACGATGAGCAGGG
>CAYQYM010000308.1:0-3308 GCA_964421715.1 uncultured Acidipila sp. | reverse complement strand
GCATCATCATCCGCACCGCGCGTCCGGGGATCATCATCGGCCGCAAGGGCGCGGAGATTGACAAGCTGAAGCTCGAGCTTCAGAAGCGCACCAATCGCGAGGTCTTCATCGACATCGTCGAGGTCAACAAGCCGGAGCTGGACGCGCAGCTGGTGGCCGAGAACATCGCGTTGCAGCTCGAAAAGCGGGTCGGCTTCCGCCGTGCGATGCGCAAGTCGGTGGATTCGGCGCTGCGCTTCGGCTGCAAGGGGATCAAGGTGCGCGTTTCGGGCCGGCTGAACGGCAACGAGATCGCGCGTTCGGAGTGGTATCTGCAGGGCCGGCTGCCGCTGCATACCCTGCGCGCCGATATCGATTACGGCTTCGCCGAAGCGCGGACAACCTACGGGGTGATCGGCGTCAAGACCTGGATCTACCGCGGCGATATCTACCAGCAGCGGCGGCGCGAGCCGCAGGCTGCTCTCGGCACGTCGGTATTTTAAGCCCAGTATTTTAGCCTGGGGTTTGGAGCCGGGCGCCTCGCCGTGAACGGTGAGGGGGAACCGGTAAAAGCTCAGAGCTGCATTTGAGGATTCGCTTATGTTGATGCCAAAGAAAGTCAAGTACCGCAAGCAGCAGCGCGGGCGCATGAAGGGCAAGGCCTGGCGCGGCTCCGAGCTCGCGTTTGGGGACTATGGTCTGAAGGTGATGGAGTGCGGCTACATCACGGACCGCCAGATCGAGGCGAGCCGCGTGGCGATGACGCGCTTCATCAAGCGCGGCGGCAAAATCTGGCTGCGCCTGTTTCCGGACAAGCCGGTGACCAAGAAACCGGCCGAGACTCGTATGGGCAAGGGCAAGGGCGCGCCGGATCACTGGGTTGCGGTGGTGCGGCCGGGCAAGCTGCTCTTTGAGATGGAGGGCGTGCCGGTCGATATGGCGCAGGAGGCGATGCGGCTGGCGGCGCACAAGCTCCCGCTCAAGACGCGGTTTGTTGCCCGCCACGACGTGAAGCCGGCGGCAGCCAAGTAGCCAACAGCAGGGATACCGGTCACCCTCCGCCGGGCAGGCGGGGCAGGGGCGCGGTCCTTTTTGAAGAGAGAAGACGGTAAAAGAGATGGAACTCGAAAAGATTCGTAACCTGAGCGACCAGGAGCTGACGGCCGAGGAGCAGAAGGCCGCCGAGCAGCTCTTCCGGCTGCGCTTCCAGATCAAGCTTGGGCAGAACGAGGGCGTGAAGCGGCTGCGCGAGCTCAAAAAGGATATCGCCCGCATCAAGACCGTGGGCCGTGAGCGTGCTCTCGGCCTGCGCGGCGCGGTATCGCCTGCGGATCCGGCCGAGCCAGCCCGCGGCAAGAAGTCGAAAAAGGAGGCCCGCTAAGCCATGGCGACCCAGACCGAACAGAGGAACACGGGGCAGCCCGAGTCGCGGCGCAACGAGAAGGTGGGCCAGGTGGTCTCGACCAGGATGCAGAAGACCATCGTGGTCGAGGTCGAGATGCGCAAGGCGCACCCGAAGTACAAGCGCGTCGTCAAGACCAACAAGAAGTTCTACGCGCACGACGAGCAGAACTCCGCGCGCGTCGGCGACGTGGTGCGCATTCGCGAGACCCGGCCGCTGAGCAAGCTGAAGCGCTGGAACCTCGAAGAGATTGTCCGCCGTTCGGCGCTGGCGCAGGTGGAAGAGCGCCTGGCCGGGGCGCAGTAACCGGCAGGCCAGGGAGAGACGACGATGGCAGTGCAGATGAGAACGATGCTTGAGGTGGCCGACAACTCCGGCGCCCGCAAGCTGCAGATGATCCTCCCGCTCGGCGGCTCGAGCGGCAGGAAGGCGGGCCTTGGCGACGTGATCACCGCGGCGGTGAAAGAGGCTTCGCCCGACGGACAGGTGAAGAAGGGCAAGGTGGTGAAGGCGGTCGTGGTGCGGACGCGCAAGGAGAGCCGCCGCCGCGACGGAACCTACATCCGCTTTGACTCGAATGCGGCCGTGCTGATCAACGAAGCTGGCGAGCCGGTGGGCACGCGCGTCTTCGGGCCAGTGGCCCGCGAGCTGCGCGAGAAGAAGTTCTTGAAGATCGTATCCCTCGCCCCCGAGGTCCTTTAGGCCGTTGGGCCTGGAGCGGTCGCGAGGGAGGAGAGCGAAGGAAGCTATGGCGAGTGTAAAGATTCTGAAGAACGACCAGGTAGAAGTGATCGCGGGCAGCGACAAGGGCAAGCGCGGCCGGGTGCTGCGGGTTATTCCCGAGGACGGCCGCGTGCTGGTCGAGCATGTTCGGATGATCAAGAAGAATGTCCGCCCCAATCCGCAGCGCAATATCAAGGGCGGCATCGCCGAACAGGAGGCGCCGATCAGCATTTCGAACGTGATGCTGGTGTGCGCGGACTGCGGCCCGACCCGGGTGGGCGTCAAGGTTGAGGGCGACACGAAGCTGCGCGTCTGCAAGAAGTGCGGCCAGGCGCTGGCTCCGAGAAAGCGCTAGGTCGGGATAGAGGGTCGGGATAAAAGAGGGAAAGACACAGGAGCGGGCTGCCGCAACGTTCTGCTCCGGTTATCACGGCTGAAAGAGCCAGATTGAATACCTTCCGCAACGGTACACGACTTCCAGCAGGAGGCCACTCCGGGACCGGGAGAGAAGCGAGTGAGAGAGAAGATGGCTACACGGCTTAAAGAGAAGTACCACACCGAGATCAAGGGCGCGCTTCAGAAGGAGCTCAGCCTCGCGAACCCGATGGCGGTGCCGCGGCTGGAAAAGATCGTCCTGAACATGGGTCTGGGCGAGGCGACGCAGAACTCGAAGCTGCTCGACCCCCTGGTGGCCGACCTGGCGGCAATCGCCGGTCAGAAGCCGGTAACGACGCGGGCAAAGAAGTCGATTGCGGCCTTCAAGCTGCGCGAGGGCATGCAGATTGGCGCGATGGTAACCCTGCGCGGGGACACGATGTACGAGTTCCTGGACCGGCTGATCTCGATTGCGCTGCCGCGTGTGCGCGACTTCCGCGGCGTTTCGACCAAGAGTTTTGACGGGCGCGGCAACTACACGCTCGGCATCCGCGACCAGCTCATCTTCCCCGAGATCGACTACTCGAAGGTGGAAAAGCTGAAGGGCATGAACATCACCATCGTGACCTCGGCGAGCGACGACAACTCGGCACGCGCACTGCTGCGGCAGTTCGGTATGCCGTTCCGGCAGACGGCATAGGCCGGAGGGAGAGAATACACCATGGCAACGACTGCGAAGAGAGTAAAGGATGAGCGCAAGCCGACGTTCAAGAGCCGTAAGCATAACCGCTGACAGCTCTGTGGCCGCCCGCGCGCCATCCTGGGCAAA
>CAYQYM010000307.1:0-3309 GCA_964421715.1 uncultured Acidipila sp. | reverse complement strand
GCGCGGCCGCGTGGCACCGAGCGTCTTGAGCACAACCACCTCGCGGATGCGGCGATACCGGGTGCTGGCGATGCTCGACGCTAGGATGATGGCTCCGGAAAGAATGGAAAAAGCAGCGAGAAAGCGGATGACGAGCGTGATCTGACCGACAAGACCCTGGATGGTTTCGAGGATATCCGCAATGTTGATGACGGTCACCGTCGGATAGGCGGCAAAGAGCACGCGCTCGGCGGAGGCAATCCGCGCGGGGGCGATGTGAAGGGCGGCATACCAGACGACGGGCGCATCCTTGAGCGCCGAAGGACTGAGGATGAATTCGCTGCGCGCGTACACGTGCTCCCCGTCAGTTTTGTAAATCAGCGTCACACGGGTAGGAATGACGCGCTCGCCAACGGTAAATTGCACGGTTGAGCCGGGATGCAGATTGAGGCGGTGCGCGGCGTAATCGACCACGGCAAGTTCGCTGCCGGTGTTTGCTGTCCACCACTTCCCTTCCACAGGTTTGACGCCGGCGGGCTGCTGCGTTGACCAGGTGAGCGCGACGGAACGCAGCAGGCGCTTGGGATAATTTTTCAGCTTGAGCGCATCTGCGCTTGTCCCGTTCACGCCGGTGATGCGGCCTGAGACAATGGGCAGCGCATCTAGCTTGCCCTGCACGCCGGGCTGCTTTTCAAGCAGCGCGCGAACACCGGGCAGCTCCAGGCTGGTGATGTCAACGAGGAAGATGTTGGGAGAGTCTGGCGGGGCGCTGGCCCGCATCTCGTGCACAATGGAGCGTTCCATAAGGAAGACGCTGAGGATGAGCATCACGCCTGTGCCAAGCGCGGCCAGCACGGCCGCAGTCTGGTTGCCGGGGCGGTAGAGATTTGCAAGACCGTGGCGAAGGGCCGAGGTCAGCCGGAGGCGATAGCGATCCAGAAACGTGCGAAGGCTGCGCAGCGTGACACCGGAGAGCAGCAGAATGACAGCGAGCAGGGCACAGAGTGCGCCGGCGAACCAGACGCCGATCAGCAATGAGTCCGTCAGGGCGGCCGCTATGCCGCAGAGCCCGGCGACGATGATGGCAATGGCAATCCACTGCGCCCTGCGGCCGGCGATACGGCTGCGCGTGCCGGCGTTCGTATCCACCGTGCGGCGCAGAATCAGGCTGGGCTTAACGTTGCGCACGTCGAGCAGCGGCGGCAGGCAGAAGAGCACCGTGGTGAGCACACCTGTTCCGAGCGATGCGAGCACGGTGCGCCAGGGGAGCTGCAGCGTAGGCCGCAGGGGCAGCAGCTTGCCCAGCACAGTGGGAAAGATGAACTCGACGCCAAGGCCGAGCAGCACTCCCAACAGCGCGCCCGCCGTGCCCAGCAGCAGCGTCTGCAGCAGGTAAATACGCAGAATGTCAGACGAGCGCGCGCCGATGGACTTCATGATGGCCAGAATCTCGATGCGCTGCTGCAAGTGCGCCCGCATGGCCATCGCTACACCTACCGCGCCAAGCACCATGGCCACGAGGCTGATGAGGCTGAGCATACCGGTGGCACGCTCCAGGCCTTCGGTCAGCGCGGGGTTGGTCTCACGGAAGTCGGTGACCTGCGCCTCGGGGAGATCTTTTTCGATCTGCGCGCGAAGCTTTGCAATGCTGCCCGCCTGCGGCGGAATGCGGAAGAGATAGCGCTCCGTGGAGCGGCTGCCCGCCTGCAGCAGGCCGAGCCTGTCCACGGCAGAGCGCGTCATGAAAACACGCGGACCGATGCCGACGCCGCCGGTCAAGCGGTCCGGCTCGCGCACAATGACAGCGGCGATGCGGAAGCCCTGGCCGCCGATGCGCAGGTTTGCACCTACCTTTGTATGCAAACGCACGAGTAGGTTTTCCTCCACCACCACGGTTGAATCATTCAGCGCCTGCCGCAGAGATTCAGAGGGCGAGAGCGAAACCTGGCCGTAATAGGGATAGGCGGAGGGGTCGACGATTTTGAGGGAGACGAGCAGCGGCACAGGATCGTGCTCGGCCGAAGCCATGGAGACGGTCTCGGTGACAGTGGTACGCTCGACTCCTTGCTTTGCCAGGGCATCCAGCTTGCTCTCTTCCTGCGCGGTCATCTGGCGGAACATGCGCGCGGAGAGATCCGCAGCCATGATGCTGCGCGCCTGGCCCAGCAGCGCCTTCTGGAACGCCTCGCTGAAGCCGCGCACTCCGGTGAGCGCGGCGACGCCAATGGCAACGGACAGCAGCACGAAGAGGAAGCGGGCGCGCGCGGCGCGCACCTCGCGCCAGGCGATGCGCAGAGCCGTGGTCCAGGGCAGGCCGGCTCTCGCCGCTTCAGCAGTGACGGCGGTGCTCATGCCGTGTACTCGTCGCCGACGATGCGGCCGTCGCGCAGGGTGATGAGCCGGTCAGCGCGCGCAGCAATCTGCAGGTCATGAGTGACAAGCACGAGCGTGGTGCCTGCCTCGCGCCGCCGCGTTGTCAGCAGCTCGAGCACGTGCTGACCGTTCACCGAGTCGAGATTGCCCGTGGGCTCGTCTGCGAGCACCAGCGGCGGATGCAGCACGAAAGCCCGCGCAACCGCGACCCGCTGCTGCTCGCCGCCGGAGAGCTGCACGGGATAGTGATGCATGCGGTCGCCCAGACCCACGGCCTCCAGCAGGGACTGCGCGTTGGCGCGGCCGTCTCCGGCAGCGTTTAACTCGTGCGCCAGCATTACATTTTCAAGTGCGGTGAGCGTGGGAATAAGCTGGTAGGACTGAAAGACGAAGCCGATCCTCCGGCCGCGCACACGTGCAAGCTCATCCTCTTTGAGGCTGCCAATCTCGATTCCGTCGATCGTGACCGAGCCGGTGGAGTGCGCATCCAGGCCGGCCAGCAGGCCCAGAAGCGTGCTCTTGCCGCTGCCGGAAGAGCCCATGATGGCGACAAACTGGCCTTGCGGGATGCTGAGGTCGATGCCCTTGAGGATTTCGACGGTGCGGCCCGCGTGCGTGATGGACCTTGTGAGGCCGCGCACCTTGATCATCGCTCTCTCCGACTCACTTACAATCGCACTGTGACGAGCCGCTTCCTGCCGCATATATTTTTGATGGTCCTCATCGTTCCCTGCGCGCTGGCGCAGCGTGTGCCTGTGCTGGTGTGCTTTGGCGACAGCCTCACCGCAGGCTATGGCGCCGAGCCGGGCCATTCCTATCCAGACTACCTGCAGAAGGACCTGGACGCGCAGGGCTACCGCTACCACGTCATCAACAAGGGCGTGAGCGGTGATACCACGAAAGACGGACTGGAGCGGCTGAGAGACGTACTTGCGCTGCATCCGCAGATTGTTGTAG
>CAYQYM010000306.1:0-3321 GCA_964421715.1 uncultured Acidipila sp. | reverse complement strand
GGAAAATGCCGACCACGGTAGGGTTGCGCCGCGTGAGCACGCGCGCGATGCGGCCGTTGCGGCGGCCATCCGCGCGCGGGGTGCCCAGCTCCACCAGCACCTGGTCACCCTGCATGGCGCCGCCCAGCTCGCCCTGCGGAATGAAGATGTCGTCCTCGCCGCCGCGCTGCCGGTCGTGCGGCCGCACAAAGCCGAAGCCGTCCCGGTGCAGGTCCAGACGTCCGGCCACGAGGTTATCGCGTAGGGCGGCGCTGCGTGCCAGCGCCCACTGTTCACGGTCCACCCTGGTAAGCTGGCCGCGCGCGGTCAGCCGCGCCAGGTGCTCCAGCAGCAGGCGGCGCTCGCGGCCGCCGCCCAGGCCGAGTTCGCGCACCAGCTGCTTGTAGCCGGCGCGCTGGCCGGCAGAGCGTTCGATCAGTCGCAGCAGTTCGCGGTCAGTCATAGGACGCAGTCACCAGGGCCAGGCGGAAATCTGTACGGGTAATCCCCATGGTAGTGCGCGGAAAAGAATGCAGCCAGAGGGTGCAAATACGGGCAAGGGTATTTAAGATGCAGACAGCAGCGCCGTCTGCGCGGATTCGAGGAAGCGGCACGAACCTTTTCGAAGAAGACGGGAGCCCAGCGAGAAATCACCACCGCAAATCCAGACCAGGAATCGACGAGAAGAAAGGAAACACAATCAAGATGTGGAAACCCAATCAGCCCGGCAGCCAGAACCCAGGACCTAGCAATGAGCCGGTGCGTCCCGCAGCGACGCCAGCGGCACCCAGCTTCGAATCCAACACGCGCCCGGCGGCGAGTGCGCAGCCGGCATCCGCCGACCAGGCCACCATCGGCAAGAGCCTCGTCGTCAAGGGCGAAGTCACCGGGTCCGAATCGCTTTACATTGACGGCAAGGTGGAGGGTTCAGTGAATCTGCCCGGAAACCGCGTGACAGTGGGCCGCAACGGCCAGGTGGCGGCGAACATCACGGCGCGCGAGATCGTGGTTCTTGGCAAGGTGCGCGGCAATGTCAACGCGAGCGACCGGGTTGATATCCGCAGCGAGGGCTCGCTGACCGGCGACGTGACCGCGCAACGAATCTCGATTGAAGACGGGGCGTTCTTCAAGGGCGGCATTGACATTCGCAAGCCGGGTTCGGCAGAGAAGACCAACACAGCGGAGCCTGCAAAGGCCGCCGTGGCCCAGGTCTAAGCTTTGTAACCGGCTCCACAGCCCCGAGAAAGAGAGCCCCGCTCTGGCGGGGCTCTCTTTGTTGTCCTGGAAAGCTGTTCATAGCCGCTTCACCCCCGGTGAGACAGTGAAAACAACAAAGTAGCAGTGAGTAAGCTGCCGGCAAGAAACCTCAGGCACGCATGCTGCGCGGCGGCGGACGGCGTGACCGGTAGAGCAGCACGCCGGCGTTGGCCAGGGTAGGCGCAAGGTCGGCAAGCCAGAGAAGCTGCCCGGCTGTTATGAAACCTAGCTCGTAGAGCAGGGACTTGAGAACCGCGGCGCCGGCGTACAGCACCAACGCGCTTCTGCCGCAGCCAAGTAGAAGGCCGAGCATGAGACAGCCGGCAGCGTCGCCGAAGAAGATGCCGATCAGCACGGCACTCTGCTGCGAACGGTCGATCAGTTCCATCAGTGTGGGGACTGCGTAGCTGAGCAGCACAGTCAACAGCAATGCCGCAGCCAGGGATAACCATTGCCGCCGAGAGCCTGTTCTCTGGCCAGGCCCCACCGAGCCTGCGGCAAGGGTGCGCGGGCAGACGTGCTGCTGCTCAAGCCTGCGGAGTTGTGTTATGTCCTCGGCACGGCCAACTGTCTCAAAACAACGTGTGCAGACCGTCTCGCAGGAGCCATCGGCCTGATACCGGTGATGGAAGTGAACCATGTCGAACATTCCTCGCCGTAATCGTCTTGCGCCGTCGTTCCAAGACTAACGTGTGGAATGGTTACCACCATGAGAAACGACCATGCAAAGCGCAATTTATTTCCATCTTCGATAAGGCTGGAGCCGCCGCGGGTCGTAGAACAGTTTAGGACGCCGCAGCGCCGCAGGGCCGTCACTCGTGGCTGTTGCGCGTCGCTGCCGCCAGATTTGCCGTCGCGGCGAAGCGCTTTCGCTCGCCCACCGGCGGGTGCGAGTAAGTCCAGAAGACGACCAGCGGATTTGGCGCCAGGTCTTCAAGCCAGAGCTCGCCCAGTCGCTGGAAGTCCGCGGTTGCGGTCTGGCGCGGACTTGCCACCAGCCCGGCAATCACCTGCTGGCCGTAGACGTCGGCCTCGTGCTCTTCCATGCGGCTGAAGGCGTTGGCTGCAGGCTCGCTCAGGAAGGCGAGCAGCACTGCGATCAGCAGCAGGACTCCTAGCGAAGCCCAGTCGTCCACGGCCACAATGTGCAGGGCGCGTCCACGATGATGGACGATCCACAGCACTGCCCGGTACGCCGCCCAGAAGAGCACGAAGGTGAGCGCGGCGGCAAACAGCAGCCCCTTCCAGATGTGGTGCAGCACATAGTGGCCCTGCTCATGGCCGTAGACAAACAGAATTTCGTCCGGCGGCAGTTGCCGGATCGCTGTATCCCACACCACAATCCGCTTGGACGATCCAAAGCCGGTCACGTAGGCGTTTGGCGCGGTGTACTTGGCGCTGGCCTGCATCACGTACATGCGCCGTGGCGGTATGTGCAACCCGCCCCGGTCCGCCACCTCCTTAAGCCGTGTCGCCAGGGCCGGGTCGTAGGACTGTAGATGGTCGAAGTGGTTGAAGAGGGGGTCCACGAGCAGCGGCGTGGCGAACACCGCCAGAACCTCCAGCGGCAGCGACAGCAGCCAAAACCAAACCCACCAGTGACGGCGCGAGTGCCGCATCAGCGCGTACACGATCGTCAGCACAAAGGTGCCCACCCCCAGCAGCAGCAGTGTGGACTTGGCCCAGTCCGCCCACCAGCCCGGCCAGCCTTGCACGGAAAGACCAAAGCGCAGCGATGCGCGGTGCAACAGCAAGGCTCCCGGCAGCCCACAAAGCGCGAGCACCAGCAGCCACGGTGGTATGGCAACCAGTCCCTGCAGCCACGGCGGGCCGGCGAGCCGCCGCACAGCATGGCGAAGCCGCGCCCCGGCCCGTCCCCGAATCAGGAGCCAGAGCACGAAAGCGGTAAACAGGGTTCCCCCAAACTTCGCCAGCACCTGCGTGTGCGCCAGCGCCCTGGCGGCGGCCAGCTTTTCGGGCGGCAGGGTGTAGACTGCGTCCGGCAAAACGAACAGCATTGCAGGAATGATACTAGAACCGGTCTCATAAATATCTGAGCATCATTTTGAGGCAGGCGAGGTGGAC
>CAYQYM010000305.1:0-3336 GCA_964421715.1 uncultured Acidipila sp. | reverse complement strand
TGGCATCCGTAGTGCCGCGGGAGGCGTGCGGCCATTCTTGGACAGCGGCGCTGCGACTTCGGCAAGGCTGGTGGAATCGTGGCCATATTCGGTGAAGAGGGGCGGCAGCTCCGGCGGCATGTTGGCTGCGCGGGCCTTCAGCCGCGCGCGGTTGCCCCATACCGTGTTGGTCTCACCGTGGTGCGCCAGCACGCGCAGTGGCTGTGCGCGATCCCAGGAGGGCGCGACGTTAGTGGCATAACGCTGGTGAAAGACCGCGAACGAAGTCTCAAAGCGGGGATCTGCCAGATCGGGGTAGAACTCCGCCAGCAGGTGGCCGGCGCACATGGCCTTATAAACCATGATCCTGGCCGAGAGCGAACACACGTAACCAGCAGACTGGCCGCGCTCAAACTGCTTGCGCCCGAGATAGAGGCGGCGTTCGAGGCCGTCCTGCTGCGCAGCGGTGATGAGCACGTGGCGCACGACGGGCATGGAGCCAAGGGCGATCTCACCAAGCACCTCGGGGCGGACCGGCACATCGCGCCAGCCAAGGACCTCGAGCGTCTGCGCGCGGAGAGCCTGCTCCAGCTCGGCCTGCGACTCCTCGCTTCGCGCCGGAAAGAGGACGACGCCGACGGCGAGCGGCTGCGCGGGGTTGAGTGCCAGGCCAGTGGCGGCGAGCAGCAGCTCGCGCGGGACCGCGACGCTGAGGCCGATGCCGTCGCTCGACTTGCCGTCCGCGGCGACCGCCCCACGGTGCGCAAGCCGTGACAGCGCGGTGAGCGCATGCTCGAGGATGCGGCGCGAAGGCCCTCCTTCCAGCGCGGCTACAAAGCCGACGCCGCAGGACTCATGCTCAAAGCGGGGGTCGTATAAACCATGGCGGGCAGGGGTAGACTGAGTGACACCACCGCCGGCCGGCACAGCCGGGAAAGAAGAATCCTTAATGCGGCCCATAGCCAAATATAGGTCCTTTCTGAGACGCGGGCAGCAAGTTCGACAGGAAATCCGCGGCCGCAGAGGTGCTTTATATGCGAGATAAAAGTTTGTTATCCCGCCGTGGGACGCGGTCGCCGGTGCCCGGCTATTGACAACCGGATCCCTGCATATTTATACATATAACTGCATAAATATACATAAAGACGCGCCGGCAGGCCGCGTCTTCAGTTGAATGCCATGACGAAAACTGCCCGGCACGACGCAATCCGCATGCTGCTTGAATCCGCAGCCATCAGCAGCCAGGACGAGCTGCGTCGCAAGCTGGTACGCCGCGGTTTTGACGTGACGCAGGCAACGCTCTCGCGCGATATCCACGAGATGCGCATTTACAAGGGGCCGAACGGCTATGCCCTGCCGTCGAACGGCAACGGCCGCGACGAGGATGACGACCAGCCGTCGCTCGAAGAGGTGCTGCGCAGCTTTGGCCTGAAGGTGAAGCAGGCGCAGAACCTGCTGGTGGTGGTGACGACCATGGGCGGCGCGCAGCCCGTGGCCGCAGCGATGGACCACGAGGGGCTGCCCGACGTGGTGGGCACGATTGCCGGAGACGACACGGTGCTCGTGATCTGCCCGGACAACCGGCGCGCCAGCCAGCTCTCCGTGAAGCTGGAAGAGATGATCGGCTGATGGCGACGACTCCGCAGGTGGCGGTGCTGGGCGTTACGGGCTACTCCGGCATGGAGCTGGCGAGGCTGCTGCTCGCGCATCCACGGCTCAAGGGCACGCCGCCCCTGTTCCTGGGCCGGGACGAGCGCGTATCGCTCACGTCGATTCATCCGCATCTGCGCGACAACTACGGCTCGTCCGCGCTCATGGTGGAGCCGTTTTCCTGGGAACTGCTGCAGTCGCGCTCGGTTACCGTGCTGTTGCTTGCAACCCCGCATGAGCTCTCGCGCGAGCTGGTGCCCCAGGCGCTCGAGCGCGGGCTGCGCGTGATTGACCTGAGCGGCGCATGGCGCTTGAGCGAGGCGGAAAATCGAGCGGTTTACAACTTTGAGGACGAAGGCGGCAGCACCGCCGCTGCCGTGCAGGCCAGGGCCGTCTACGGCCTGCCGGAGCTGCACCGCGAGGAGATTGCCGCAACCGCGCTGGTTGCAAACCCCGGCTGTTACGCCACGTCGATCATCCTGGCGCTGAAGCCGCTGCTCGCGGCGGGCCTCGTCTGCCTGGAGCACGGCATCGTGGCCGACGCGAAGTCCGGCGTCTCCGGCGCGGGCAAGGCTCCCACCGCGAAAACGCATTTCATGTATGCGGCGGACAATCTCTCGGCCTACGGCGTCTTTGGCCACCGGCACACGGGCGAACTGGTGGAGCAGCTTGGCATCGCGGCAGAGCAGATCGTGTTCACGCCGCACCTGCTGCCAATTCCGCGCGGCATCCTGTCGACGATCTACATAAGACTGCCTGGCAGGCATAGCAGCGCGACGATTGCGCGCTGCCTGGCGGATTATTACGCGGCAAGCCCGATGGTGCGACTCTACCCGGCCGGAGATCTGCCGCAGATCCAGTTCGTGGCGCGCACCAGCTATTGCGACCTGGGATTTGTCCTGGCCGCGGATGGCGAGCGATGCGTGCTGGTGAGCTGCCTGGACAACCTGCTGAAGGGCGCTGCAGGACAGGCGGTACAGAACCTCAACCTGATGTTTGGCTGGAAAGAAACGGAGGGGCTGGCATGAAATTCGTGGTGAAGCTGGGCGGAGCCACCCTCGAGAATGCAGCACTGCTGCACGGCTGCGCGCTGTCTATTGCCGAGCTGGTGAAAGACGGCCATAGCGTGGCCGTGGTGCATGGCGGTGGCGTGCAGCTTACGCGCACGCTGGCGCAGATGGGCAAGCAGAGCGAGTTTGTAGCCGGGCTGCGCGTTACCGACGCAGAGACACGGGATACCGCGCTGATGGTGCTGGCCGGGCGGGTGAACAAGTCGCTCGTCTCCGCCCTTGGCGCGCATGGCCAGCCCGCGGTCGGGCTCACAGGCGGCGATGGTCTCGTCTTCCGCGCGAGAAAGAAGCGCACAACGCCGGACCTCGGCTTCGTGGGCGAGATTGCCGCCTCCGATCCGCGCTGGATGGATGCGATCTGGAAGATGGGCGCCGTGCCGGTGCTCTCAAGCATTGCGCTGGGCTTTGACGGCGAGTACTACAACATCAACGCGGATGAGATGGCCGCTGCCTGTGCCGCGGCCTGCCACGCCGACGCGCTCGTGTTTCTGACCGACGTGGCCGGCGTGCTGGGCGCGGATGGCGAGGTGATGCGGTGGCTCTCAACCGGGCAGATTGCGGAGCTGACGGCAAGCGCGGTGATCAAGGGCGGCGTGCTACCAAAGCTTAGTGCGTGCCGCGAGGCGTTGATCCAGGG
>CAYQYM010000304.1:0-3396 GCA_964421715.1 uncultured Acidipila sp. | reverse complement strand
GCTCAAAAGCGCGCGGCGCACCTGCTTCATTCCAGACACGGCCTTGCTCCTGTGAAAAGGGGAAAATCTAACGCTGATTGTAACGTCCATTCGCCGTGTGAGCCGCTGACGTAAGCTAGTGTCTATGCACTCCACCTGGCAGAACAGCGCACAGCCGAGCCATGCCGCAGAGCCCGAGCTTCTGCCCCCCGCCGGGCAGGAGGCCTACCTGGGCCAGCAGGACGAACGGCCGTACTACGTGCCGCCGCAGCCTCCGCCGCCACGGCCCCGCCGCTGGGCCTTTGCCCCGGCCACCTACGTCCTGGTTGGCATCAACTGCGCCGTGTTCCTTGGCATGACACTCACCGGGGTTTCGCCCATCTCGCCCACCCCGGAGCAGTTGCTGGCCTGGGGCGCGGATTACGGTCCCTACGTGCTGGTGCTGGGCGAGTGGTGGCGGCTGGTCACGGCCATGTTCGTCCACGTGGGCCTGCTGCACCTGGCCACGAACATGT
This sequence comes from uncultured Acidipila sp., assembly GCA_964421715.1. GTDB lineage: Bacteria > Acidobacteriota > Terriglobia > Terriglobales > Acidobacteriaceae > CAYQYM01. The sequence continues at coordinate 2,902 of CAYQYM010000304.1, read as the reverse complement.
GGTGCCTGTGGAACCTGGGACTATTAGGCGAACCGCTGCTCGGCCCCCTGGGCATGTTTGCCGCCTACCTGCTTACCGGCATCGGGGGAAACCTGCTGAGCACCGCCATCCATCCGGGTATTCCCATCGGCAGCTCCGCCGGCATTGTGGGCGCGGGTGCTTCGGGCGCTGTCTTTGGCCTCGCCGGCGTGCTCATCCTGCTGCTCAAGTCGCCGCTGCTGCCGCTGCCGCAGATTGAGGTGCGCAAGCTGCGGCGCAGCGTCATCTACTTCGCCGTGCTTAACTTCGCCATCGGCGCATCCACGTGGCTGGCCCATACGCGGCTGCAGATCGACAACATGGCCCACCTCGGCGGCTTTCTCACCGGGCTCGCCTACGGCGTCCCGCTGGTGCCGCGCATCGGGGCGCGGAGAGAACTGTTCGAGCGCAAGCGGCTGCTTACCACGATCGGCCTCACGCTGCTGCTGCTGCTCGGCGCCTACGGTCTGCACTCTTACTGGAAATAGAGACCGGGCGACTGCTCATGACCGAAATAGACGCACGGCGCCTTTTGCCTGACTTTGTATTCAGCGGGGCAGCGCTACGCCGCCCTCGATGGTGAACGCACCGGATACGCCGCTCTTCGTTTCGTCCGGCTGCGCTCCGCCGATGAAGAGCTTATAGCTGCCCGCCGCGATCTTTCGCGCGCCGTTCGCGTCCACCAGGCTCAGCGAGCGCGGACTGACGTCAAAGTTCACATGCTGTACCTGGTGGGGGTCTAGGTGAACGCGCGTGAACCCGGCCAGCCAACGAATCGGCGACCCCGGAGCTGCGTTTGCGGGCTGCAGGTAGAGTTCGACGACCTCGTCTCCTGCCACTGGGCTCGTGTTCTCGACGTCTGCCTCCACGTGCAGCGGCAACCCGGCCTGCACGGCGCCGCTGCCGAGCGAGAGATTGCTGTACGCAAAGGCGGAGTAGCTGAGGCCATAGCCGAATCCGAACAGCGGCTTGCCCCGGAAGTAGCGATAGGTGCGGTTCGACATCGCGTAGTCATCGAACGGCGGCAGATCGTCCACTGAGCGATAGAAGGTCACCGGCAGCCTGCCGGCGGGGTTAGTGTCGCCGGCCAGTACCTCGGCAATCGCGCGGCCGCCTTGTTCGCCCGGATACCAGGCTTCGAGCAGGGCATCCGCATGCCCGGCAGACCAGTCTGCGGCCAGCGCGCTGCCGCTTGTCAGCACCACGATCAGCGGCTTGCCGGTAGAGCCGAGTGCCTCCAGCAGTTGCCGCTGCACCTGGGGCAGCGCAATGTCGGTGCGGTCTCCGCCAGAAAAGCCCGGTATGTGCACCGGCATCTCTTCGCCCTCAAGCTCGGGTGAGAGTCCGACGAGAGCGACCACGGCGTCCGCGTTCCTGGCCATCGCCACGGCCTCAGCGCGCAGCGCCTCTACAGGAGGCCGCCACCTCAGGGACAACCCGGCCCCCAGCCGCTCGCCCTGCTGCGCATACTCCAGTCGGAAGGGAACCGGTTGCGTGCTGTCAAAGTGCACGGTGAACGGCGCCTGCCGGGCATTCCGCTGTTCTCCCCTGGCGGTGAACCCGGCCACCTGCTTGTCGCCGAAGAACACCTTGTAAGAGCTGGTCCCGCCGCATGGATAGCAGCCACCCAGCGCCACCTCGAACTGCTGGTTGCCCGCCGCCACTGGGGTAAACATACCGGTCCAGCGCACGCTGTAATCCTTGGCCTGCGGGATCTGCGGCGGGGCTTCTTCGTTCCAGTCGAAGTCAATGTGCGAGTCAGTTGCAGTAACCGCCGCGCCGCCCAGGTCCGGCGTGCTGTAGTACTCGGCCTTCAGGCCAGAGCCGAAGGCACTGCTCGGCACCACGACCGGCAGTTCGGCAACCTGTGGCGCACCCTGGGCATAGGCCACCTTTGCCCCAGCCTGTGTAAACCGCTGCCGGATTCCGTCGAGCGGCGTGATCGGATGGCTCGGCGCGCCGTTGTAATTCCCTTCGAGGACGCGCAGGTCTTCCGCATTCGGCCCCACCACGGCCAGAGTACGTATGTTCCTGAGCGGCAGCGTGCCTTTTGCATTGGTGAGCAGCACGATGGCCTCACGCGCTGCCTTGAGAGCCTTGTCGCGGTTTGCCGGCGTGTCGTTCTCAGCCGGCGTTATGCGAGAGTAGGCGTTCGAGCCCGGTGGGTCGAACAGGCCCAGCCTGATGCGTGCGGTGAACAGCCGGATTACGGATTGGTCGATCTCCTGCTCGGTGATCAGGCCCTGCTTTACGGCCTGCGGCAGCGCGGCATACTCGTCCCCACAGCTCAGGTCGTCGCCTGCCTTCACGGCCAGTGCCGAGGCGTGCGCCGCGTCTGGTGAGAAGTGGTGCCCGTCCTTGCTGAAGAAGTCCGAAATTGCGCCGCAGTCTGACACAACGTAGCCGTTGAACTTCCAGTCCTGGCGCAGAGTGGTTCCCAACAGCATAGTGTTGGCGCAGGCCGGCGTACCGTTTACCGCGTTGTAGGAGCACATGATCGAATCGGCCTTCGCGTTCACCATCGCCATGCGGAAGGCCGGCAGGTACGTGTCCTCAAGATCGTGCGCCGAGGGGTCCACGTTTGCCTTGTGCCGCGTGGACTCGGGCCCGCTGTGCACGGCATAGTGCTTGGCGGTGGCGACGGTCTTGTAGATGTTCGGGTCGTCGCCCTGCAGCCCGTGAATGAACTGCTCGGCCAGCGAACCGGTCAGAAACGGATCTTCGCCGTAGGTCTCCTGCCCGCGTCCCCAGCGAGGATCACGAAAGATGTTGATGTTGGGCGACCAGAAGTCGAGCCCGTGGAAGATGGTGTGATTGTTCGCGGCCTGCGCCGCGGCAAACTTGGCGCGCGCCTCGGTCGAGATCACGCCGGCCTCTTCAAAGA
>CAYQYM010000303.1:0-3401 GCA_964421715.1 uncultured Acidipila sp. | reverse complement strand
CCCTCAGAGATGCGCTTCAAGGCACACGCCGCGCACGCAATTGACTACTACTTCCTCTACGGCCCGGAGATGGACACGATCGTTCACGAATACCGCGCGCTGACAGGCCACGCACCACTTTACGGACAGTGGGCGTATGGTTTCTTCCAGTCGAAGGACCGCTACAAGAGCAGCGACGATCTTCTGCGTGTAGCCAATGAGTATCGTGCGGCACATGTGCCAATGGATGTGCTGGTGCAGGATTGGTATTGGTGGGTGAAGCAGGGCGATCCGGAGTTCCGGCCCGAGGCTTATCCGGACGTCCCGGCGACGCTGAAGAAGCTGCACGATCAGCACGTGCACGCGATGTTGAGCGTGTGGGCCATCTTCGACAAGAGCTCGAAAAACCTTGCCGAGATGCAGGCGCGGAACCTAACCATTCCAGGCACAACGAACTACGACCCCACCAATCCTGCGGCACGGGACTTCTACTGGAACAATCTGATTGGCAGGGAATTTGCGCAGGGTTGGGATGCCTTCTGGCTCGACAGCTCCGAGCCGGAGATCGCTTTTGCGCATGGCGGTGAAAGCAACGGCGAGCTGATGAACCGCCAGCTTTTCATCGGCAACGGCGCACTCTACACGAACCTGTTTCCGCTGATGCACACAGGCACCGTCTATGACCACTGGCGAAAGACGACTGACCAGAAGCGCGTCTACACCCTCACGCGTTCCGGCTTTGCGGGCGACCAGCGCTACGCGGTGACGACCTGGTCAGGCGATGTGTTCAGCACCTTTACGGCGTTTGAGCGGCAGGTGCCCGCAGGGCTGAATTTTGCGCTCTCCGGCATGCCTTACTGGACGACGGACATTGCAGGTTACGGCCCACCTTATGCCCGTGATACGCATGATCGGACTTACCAGGAGCTTTACGCGCGGTGGTTTGAGTTCGGCGTCTTCTGCCCCATCTTCCGCACGCATGGGCATCGCGCGAACGAAGAGAATGAGCTTTTCAGCTACGGAGCCATGACGCCGACGCTGGTGCACTACGACCAGCTGCGGTATCGGCTGCTGCCGTACATCTACTCGCTTGCCTGGAGGGTGACCAGCGAAGATGCGACGATCATGCGGCCGCTGGTGATGGACTGGCGCACGGATGAGAAGGTCTGGAACATAGGGGACGAGTACATGTTCGGGCCGGCGCTGCTGGTGAGCCCCGTGACCCAGGAGGGCGCCAGCCAGCGCGAGGTATACCTGCCGGCTGCGCCTGCGTGGTACGACTTCTGGACGGGAGCCAGGACCGGTGGCGGTCAGCGCATTACGGCGAAGGCGCCCGTAGACCGCATCCCCGTGTATGTGAAGGCGGGCTCCATTGTGCCGATGGGGCCGGTGGTGGAGTATGCCGGGCAGAAGCCTGGCGCCACCCTGGAGGTGCGCATCTATCCGGGAGCGAACGGCAGCTTCACGCTTTACGAGGACGAGGGAGACACCTACAACTACGAGAAGGGCGCCCGCGCACTTATCCCGATAGAGTGGAACGATGCCTCGCGCACGCTCAAGATTGGCGCGCGCCAGGGGCAGTATCCGGGCATGCCGCAGAGCCGGCGCTTTCGGGTGGTGGTGGTGAGCGAGGGCGCAGGCAACGGATGGGACGAGGCTGCCGGCGGCCGCCAGGTGGAGTACCACGGTGCGGAGACGAGCGTGACCGTGCAGTAGTCAGTGGGAAGGACTATCTTTCTTCCGGGGGCAAACATCTTTTCATCCCGGAGACACCTCCTAGCGTTCAGGAGCAAAAGATGCGTCTGTGGCTGATGTTTTTCGCAGGTTGTTGGCTAGGTGTGTTCGTGGGTTGCGGGGTCACGATCCTGCTGGCGGGCGCGCGGATCCATAAACTTGAGGCCGCGAACGGTGAGGTGCGGCGGATGCAGAGTCTGCGCCGCCGCGTGAGCGGCAGGTTGCACATGATGCACCGCCCGCGTAAACAGGACAGAACGACCACAGCCGCCTGATTTTGCCGTGCGCTTGGAGGCGGCCCCCGCGTCAGGGTGCGAGTGTCGCAACGCGCAGGAAATCAAATGCGCCCGAGGGCGACGGCTGCACATTGCTGAGCCGGCGATTGTGCACCACCACCGAATCCATATACCAGAGATAAATTGTAGGGCGGTCGTGTGCGACTGTCTGCTGAACGGCGCGGTAGGCTGTAATCTGCTCAGCCTGGGTTGCCGCGGCAGCGGCCAGCGTCAGCAGCCGGTCCACCTGCGAGTTCTGGTAGAAGCCACGGTTGGCCCCGTGTGGGGGAAAGGCGCTGCTGGCATAGGCGTAGCGGAAGATATCCGGCGCTTCATTGCCGCCGATCCAGCGCGAGGGCGCAAGCTGAAAGGCTCCCCGGGTAAGGTCGGCGTAGAAGGTGGCGAACTCATAGCTGCGCAGGTCAAGCGCGATGCCTATGGCTGCGAGCTGTTGCTGGATGATGGCTGCGAGCAGGCGCGTGGTCTCATCGGTCGAGGTCTTCATCGACAGGTGGAAACGAACGCCGCCGGCCTTGCGCGGATAACCCGCCGCTTCTAGAAGTGCTTCGGCGGACGCCGGGTCAAACGGCGTGGCTTTCAGCCCAGGGTTCCAGGCCCAGTGCTCAGGCGGCAGCAGGCTCTCCGCCAGGCGTGCGTGCCCCTCAAAGAGTGAGCGAACGATGAGCGGCCGATTGATGGCCATCGCGATGGCGCTGCGCACGCGGACATCCGCAAGCAGCGGATCCCGCATGTTGATGGTGATGTAGTTAAGCACCGTGCCGGGTCCCGATTCGACGGCGAGCTCCGGACGTGTGGAAAGCACGCGCACCATGTCCGGAGGCAGCGCATTGACCGTTACGTCAGCCGAACCCTTTTCAAGCTCGAGTGCACGCGTGGTGGCATCCGGCACGACAGCAAAGCGGACGTTCTGGATCGAGGGCGGTGTCTGCCAATATTGATCGTTGCGCCGGATGCGCACGTCCCGGTCAATCTGCTGGCTGACGAAGATGAAAGGGCCGCTGCCGAGAGGGTGCTGCCAGAAGTCGCGGCCGCTGCCTTGAGGCACAATGCCGATGGCTCCGTCGCAGAGATTGGCCAGGAAGCTCGCGTCTGGTTTCTTCAGGTGAAAGATGACGGTTGCCACATCCGGCGCATCAATCCTGACGATATTCTGATAAGCGCCTGCCTTCACGCTTGTGACTTCGCCGTGGAGAATTGAGTCGATTGTCCATTTGACATCCGCGGAGGTGAGCAGGCCGCCATCGAGGAAGTGAAATCCGTGGCGCTGGTGGCAGACCCAGGTAGCCGGACCGGGCTGCTGCCCGCTCGCCGCCAGCCAGGGCCGCAGCCACGACGGCCAGTCGAGCTGCGCGAGTGCGACGACTAGCAGCTAGTCGACCGGTTCGGCCTGAG
>CAYQYM010000302.1:0-3438 GCA_964421715.1 uncultured Acidipila sp. | reverse complement strand
GCCTCCATGGCTGCGCGAATCTTCTTCTCATCTTCCACGCTGTCCCGCTCAGCCTTCGTATGGATGGCTGCAATCTCGGTGTCCAGCTTCGACAGCCGCTCCTCAACACCGGCGAGACGGCGATTCGCGTCCTCTGTCGCCAGGCGCGCCTCTGTCAGTTCCTTCCTAAGCGCCTCCCTGCGCTTGCGAAACTTCTTTGGCAGGGCCCTGACCAGGAATCCGAAGATGGCCAGAATCAGCACGGCCGAGTTGAAGTCCTCAAATATCTTCGCCGCGACCTCCGTGCTCACGTGAAGTCGGCGTGCAATGGCCGCCACCACCGAAGAGTGCCGGAACTGCTCCTCCTCGTTGTTGGTCTCCGGGGCATCCATCTTGTCTGGCCGGGAGATGCCGTTAGCGGCTCCCATGGATGCAGCCGGCGGCGGCGATGAGGTCTGGGCACCCGGATCCTGGCCCAGCATGGGCGCACCAAGCGCAAGCGATAAAACGACGACTGCAAAAAGCCTCTTCACCGGGCTGCTCCCTGCGGAAGCACGGCGGCCAGCACCTGCTCCACCAGTTGGGCGGATCCTGCTTCGATCTGCGCCTTCGCCTGCTGCGCCTCCATTTCAAGCGAAGTGCGGGCAGCCCTCACGCGTGCCTGCGCCTCGTCGCGCGCCGCGGCAAGTGCCTGGTCGCGCTCCTGGTTCCATTGCTGGATGCGCTGCTCGCGCTTGCGGAAGATCTCCGACCGCGCCGCGCGGAGCCGGGTCTCGTAATCGCGCGTCTTTTCGTCGGCCGCGGTCACAGCGGCATGCGCCTTTGCTATCGCCCCGGATGTGCGCTCACGCCGGGCAGCCAGGGTTCGCCCCAGCGGGCCGGCCACCAGAAACTGATAAAAGAGCACCAGGACCAGGAAAAGCATCATGGTCGGCAGTGAGCCGAGCACAAGGGTTCCGAGTTGGCGCAGTATTTCATCCATGCAATCGCCGTCTTCTGCTGGTGGAATCTGTCTGGAAGGTATCGTTGGAACTAAGGTTGTAACAAACTGATTTTCGACATGTCAACGCGCCGGAGCGCGCTTAAGACATGCTCTCTAATTGTTTATCACAAGCACCTGAGGATGTCAGTCAGCGTCCGCCAGCCCCGGCCGCCGCGCACCCTGGCTTTCGACCTCTGCCGCCCAGGGATCTCGCTTCAGCACGGACGCGCTCCGCGGCGGGTGGCAGCAACCATCTTGACTCCGCGCTGCGCAGGCGTAAAATTCAAACATTACCTGACCCGGTTCAGGGTCTGGCGGGCCACGCTTCCGGGAACTTCCACCACTCCCTCAAGCCTGGCCCGCTGCTTGCCTCACGCCCAATACTGACGATACCGCCCCAGCAGCGACGCGGGGCCGGTCACCCGCATGCGCACGCGATCGCCCTCGAACTGCCGGTCATGCACCAGTGCGCCTGCGCCCAGCGCGGCCAGCACTTCGCCCTGCGCCTGCGGAATATCGAACCAGTGCTCGACGACCGGGTCGGCCACCAATTCCTGGTCCATGCGTGCCAGCAGCCGTTCTATCCCAAACCGCTCCCGGGCAGAGAGGGCCACCGCCGGGCCTGACTCCAGCACGCGGCGCTCCTGCTCCGGCAGCAGGTCGATCTTGTTCAGCACCTCGATGCGCGGCTTCTCCAGCACTCCCAGCTCGCCCAGCACCTTCTCCACCTCGGCCTTGTGCTCTTCCAGAAAAGGACTGGAGGCGTCGCGCACATGCACCAGCACCTCAGCCTTCTGCACCTCTTCAAGCGTCGCGCGGAAGCTGGTTACGAGCGTATGGGGCAGGCTGCGTATGAAACCCACCGTGTCAGAAAGCAGCACCTTGCGGCGCGAGGGCAGCACAATCGCCTTGAGCTTCGGGTCCAGTGTCGCAAACATGCGGGCTGATTCCATCACGCCCGCGCGTGTCATGGCGTTGAATAAAGTGCTCTTGCCCGCGTTCGTATAGCCCACCAGCGCCACGGCCGGCACCGGAACCGCCTCCCGCCGCTGCCGCTGCTGCGTGCGCACGCGCCGCACAGCCTCGAGTTCCTCGCGCAGATGCACGAGCCTGCGCTGGATGCGCCTGCGGTCGGTCTCAAGCTGCGTCTCGCCGGGGCCGCGCGTGCCGATGCCGCCGCCAAGCTGCGACATCGCCCTGCCTTGGCCGGTCAGCCGCGGCAGCATGTACTCAAGCTGGGCCAGCTCCACCTGGAGTTGACCTTCGCGCGTCCGCGCGTGCCGGGCGAAGATGTCAAGGATAAGCTGCGTCCGATCTACCACGCGGCAGGGCAGAGCGTCTTCCAGGTTGCGGAGCTGCGTCGGGCTGAGGTCGTGGTCAAAGAGAATGACGCTCGCATGCGACGAAGCCGCAACCGCGCTAAGCTCTTCCAGCTTGCCTGAGCCAATCAGCGTGGCCGGGTCCGGGCGCGGCCGCCGCTGGATGATCTCGCCCAGCACCTCGGCTCCGGCACTCGTCACCAGTTCGCGAAACTCAGCCAGCGACTCTTCTACACTCGAAAGGTTTGCACCGTCCTGCTCGCCTCCCGCTCCTTCTGAGCCGGCAGCCTCGCCGGAGGCAGGAGCTGCAGCAGCGGCGGCGCTGCGGGCCAGCAGCGCCGAGCGTGGCAGTGCGGAACGTCGCGCGCCCGCGAACGCAACCGCCACCAGCAGCGCCTGCTCCGCCGCCTTGTGCGTGCTGCTCTTCAAAACCTTGCTGTCTCCGGCCTTGCTGCTCCCGCGCTTAGGATTACCGGGCGCTGCCAGCCGCAGCCTGTCCCCGGGCATTGCAGCCCCGGCTCCGCAGTCTCATTCCATAAGACGCGTCGCAAGGGCAACCAGCCGTCGTCCTAGTGCCCGGCCAGGTCTGTGGCCGCGGCCCCGGCGGCCGGGGCTCCCGGGGCTGCCGAACCCGCCGCATGCGCTGGACGGTGATCCCCGTGAATCACGGAACGGTTACTCACCACCGTCGAGATGGCGTGCTTGAAGATCAACTGCTCCTGGCTGTTGTTCTCAAGCAGCACGGAGTACTTGTCGAAGGAGCGAATTTTGCCGGTCAGTTTCACACCGCTTACCAGGTAGATCGTGATGGGGGTTTTGTCTTTCCGGACCGTGTTGAGAAACGTGTCCTGGATATTCTGTGCCGGCTTGTTGTCCATGTGCCGATCTCCTCGTGTTCTGTTCTATTTGATTTAGTTGAACTGCGATGAACCGCAGCGCCACAGCGAAAGTCAGGGCTGCGGAATATTAGCTTCAAACAATAAGGCTTTCGCCCGGCATAATCAAACAGGCCCCCGGCTCAGGACGAGGCCGCGGCGTCGGCTGCGGTACGCGTCCCGGCATCGTGTTTGGATGCGCTACCGGTGCCGCCGTTTGCCGGACCGTCGCCGCCTTACCCTCGCAGGCTGCGCTCCCTCGGTAGGCGACACGGTTCTGGCC
>CAYQYM010000301.1:0-3445 GCA_964421715.1 uncultured Acidipila sp. | reverse complement strand
CACCGGTTCCGCGCAATGCCTGGTCAATGGCCGAGCGCGAAAGCGTCTGGTCATCTGTAAGCTGCGCGCCACTGCTGCTGAGCACCGCGGCAGCTCCAGCGCTCCTCTGCGGTCGCAGAGAAATACGTAGCCGCGCTCGGCATGCGTGAGCTCAAGCGTCGTCTCCACCAGCAACGCGAGTATCTGGTCTACCGCCGCGCCTGAGTTCAACCTGCGCGCAGCTTCAAGAAACCACCGGAGTTTCTCAATCGCGCTATTGTTGGTGAAAGACGGCCTGCATCTGGCCCATCAGCTCACGGATGCTGAGCTTGAGAAGGACGCGCTACCTGGACGTCGATGCGCATCATTGGGCCGTGTACGAGCCGAAGTGTGCCATCGGACGAACTGCAATGTTGCCGCGGTTATACAAAGCCGGGGATGAACCTCCAGCAGTATACGGTTGTGGGTTGGAAACATCTTAAACGTGCAGTCTGAAGGGGGCTGGCCGTGAGCGCATTTCAGATCATAAGCCTGCTGATTACGGCAGCGGCCCTGCTTAGCTTTGTGACCTACCGGTTCTTCCGCGTCCCGGTCACCGTGGGCATCACGATGCTATCGCTGGCCACCTCTCTTGTGCTGCTCATGTTTGGCAAACTGGCAGGCGAGGGGCAGTGGGCCAGGAGCGCTATGCTGCAACTGGACTTCAACCAGATCGTGCTGCACGGGATGCTCGCGTTTCTGCTTTTTGCCGGGGCGCTAGGGCTCGATGTTACGGACCTGCGGCGGCACCGGCTCACGGTGCTGGCGCTCTCCATCGCGGGCACGGCCATTTCCACACTCATTGTCGGCGGGCTCACCTGGGCGCTCTTTCACGCGCTGCACTTCAACCTTCCGCTGAGGGCCTGCTTGCTGTTCGGCGCGCTCATCTCGCCGACTGACCCCATTGCCGTGCTCGCCATTATTCAGAAGCTCGGCGTGCCGCACAGCATTCAGACGCAGCTCTCAGGCGAGGCACTCTTCAACGATGGCGTGGGCGCGGTCTTCTTCATCACTTTGCTCGAAGCCTCGCAGGGCGGCTGCCTTCCCGGTCCGGGACACGTGCTTAAACTGCTCCTGCTCGAAGCCGGCGGCGGCCTTGCTCTAGGGCTGCTGGCCGGGCTGCTCTTCAACCGGCTGCTCGCGATGGTGGAGGACTACCAAACCGAGATCCTGATGACGCTTGCACTGGCCATGGGTGGCTATGCTCTTGCAGATGCGCTGCACGTCTCGGCTCCGCTAGAGGCGGTGACCGCGGGCCTGTGTCTTGCAGGCGGCCACGGGGCAAAGGCCATCTCTGCCGGAGCACGCGATTACCTCGATAAGTTCTGGGAGCTGGTGGACGGCATTCTGAACGCCGTGCTCTTCCTGCTGCTCGGCCTTGAGCTGCTGGTGCTGCCGCTCGACTCACGCTACCTGCTGGCGGGTGCCATTGCTGTTCCCGTGGTGCTGCTGGCACGGCTGCTGAGTGTCGCCGGCGTCCTGCTGCCGCTGCGCTGGAAATCGCGCGAAACCCTGCGCGCGGAGATTGGCATACTGACCTGGGGAGGACTGCGCGGAGGGCTCTCCATTGCGCTCGCACTCTCACTGCCGCTCGACGGTTCGCGCGACCTGCTGCGCGCGGTGACCTACATTGTTGTCATCTTCGCCCTGGTGGTGCAGTCGCTTACGGTCGAGCCGCTGGCGATAACGCTGCTGCAGGAAAGACGTCAAACCGTAGTTTTGTAACCGGTACATTGACAAATGTGAGATCTGCCGTGCATCCTGTTTCGTTTCACCGATAGCATTTGCCTCCTTGACCCGGCAGCCGCTTCTTTTATTTGGCTACCGGGTTTTCTTTGCGGTGGGCAACAATCAAAAGGGGGCATATCCGTGAGCTTGATTGCGGCTCAGGTGGCAAAGCTGGGGCAAGGGCCGCTCCGCGAGGCGGCGGTTGTAGAGCACCTGCATCCTTTGTTTTCGCGCGTACTGCGTCCTGAGCGCGTCTACCTTGCAAATCACTCGCTCGGACGGCCCTTGAACCAGATGGCCCTGGATGTCGGCGAAGCCATTCACCTTTGGGAATCGCGACTCGGCGAGGCTTGGGCGTCGTGGCTTGAGGAAGAGCAGAGTCATCGCGCACGGCTGGCGCGGCTTATCGGCTCGCCTCGCGTGGACTGCGTGGTACCGAAGACCTCGGCCGGTCAGGCGCTGCGCACCGTGCTCAACGCCATGCCTGCCGGCGTGCGCGTGCTCACCACCCGCGGCGAGTTCGACTCCGTGGATGTAGTGCTGAAGCAGTACGCCGCGATGGGCCGCATCCAGGTCGAGTGGGTCGAGCCGGAGCCTGACAGTGACGCCTATTCCAAGTTCAGCACTCTGCGGCTGATCGGCCGTCTCAGGCCCGGCGACCTGGTCGTCGTCTCGCAGGTGATGTTTGCCACGGGGCAGGTGATGGAGGGTCTGGAGCGGCTGGCCTCCGCCTGCCGGGACGCTGGCGCGCGGCTGCTCGTCGATGCGTACCACTCCGTCGGCGTGCTGCCCGTAGACGTGGCCGCAATGGATGCCAGCTTTATGATCGGCGGCAGTTACAAATACCTGCGCGGCGGCCCCGGAGCCTGCTTTCTTTACCTCTCTCCGGCAGTGCTGGAGAGCGGCCTGCGCCCGCTGGACACCGGCTGGTTTGCAAAGCCCGAGGCCTTCGCCAATGAACGGCCGGACCCGCCTGTTCTGCGTGCCGGTGGAGATGCTTTTCTCGAGGCCACACCGCCAGTGCTGACTTACTACCAGGCACGCAGCGGGCAGGTGTTTACCCTGGCAGTGGGCGTCGAGCGCATGCGGGCCTACTTGCTTGACCGTCTGAACCGGCTGCAGTCTCTGCTGCGCGCGCAAGGCATTCACGCCAGCGGCGGAGACGCCGGACACGGCGCATTCCTCACGGTAAAGGTGCGCATGCCGGAGGCGGTAATCGGAGCGATGGCTGCGCGCGGCGTCGTCGCAGACGCGCGCGGACCACTGGTCCGGCTCTGTCCGGATCTGCTGACGACCACGCCCGAGCTGGAGCGTGCCGCCGAGGCGATGGCGGCGTCCATTGAGGATCAAAGAGTGTTGTAGACGAGGGTGACGAAGTCATCGCCCTTGATATTGCCCTTGCCCCACTGCGCGTCCAGGTCGGCCGTCGGCCTGGCCTGGATGACATCCTGAAGCGGCCTGCCGCTGAGCTTGAGCCGCTCGATGCGATTCGCCACCTCCACCAGCATCTCGCGATAATTCTTGAGCGAGCCCTTATTGCCCAGCGCGCCGTGTCCGGGCACGATCTTGGTCCGGTCATCTGCCAGTGTGAGACATGCATCGACGCCGCGGATCATGCCGTTGATGGTTCCGCCGCTGCCGCCGTCAATCAGCGGATAGTAGCCGTTGAACCACAGGTCGCCGGTGTGGATCACGTTAC
>CAYQYM010000300.1:0-3467 GCA_964421715.1 uncultured Acidipila sp. | reverse complement strand
CTCTACACCAGACCGCCCGTGGGAAAAGGTGGGTGACCTGGACCCGTTCAACCAAATTCTGGCAGTGCCGCACGTCGATGTGAACGAAGCACCAGAGATAATTCGGCACGGCGACCGTATTTATCTCGTCTACTCTGCCAGCGGATGCTGGACGAACTACTACGAACTCGGCTTGTTGACCGCCTCGGTATCGAGCGACCTGCTGAATCCCGCGAGCTGGACCAAGGCGCCCGGGCCTGTCTTCTGGCAGTCGCCCGAGAGCCACGCCTTCGGCCCCGGCCACAACTCGTTCTTCAAGTCGCCAGACGGGCGCGAGGACTGGATCATCTACCACGCCAATCCAGAGGCAAATGAAGGATGCGGAGACCTGCGCTCGCCCAGGGCGCAGCCCTTTCACTGGAATCGTGATGGCTCGCCGAACCTGGGGCGTCCGGTTGCGCTTGGCCAGCCTGTGCAGAAGCCCTCAGGAACGCTGCCCTGAAAGGGAAATGCAGCAGGAGATGAACTCCTGCTGCATTTCGTGTGGTCTGCACATCCCACTGCAAGCGAGAGAAGCGTTCCTGTTTAAATACCGGGGTTGGAGGCGGCAGTGGAGTGCTTGCGGGGTTCTACCTTCAACTCATTCACAACCTGCTGCACATTCGGCACCTTCTTGGCCAGCTTCTCAGCCTCAGCCTTCTGCGCGTTGGTCTTGACGGAACCGGTCAGCTCGACGGTGCCGTTCTTGGCCTTCGCAGAAATGTCCTGGTCGTCGAGGTTCTTGTGTCCCTTGATTGCAGCCTTGAAGTTAGCCTCGATGCCATCGTCGATGTTGGAAGCGACGGAAGCAGCCTGCGTGGTGGCACCCGCGGGCCTGACTCCAATCTCATTGGCAACCTGGTAGTCAGGCGCGGCCTGCTTGGCCAGCTTCTCTGCCTGCATCTTTTGTTCGTCCGACTGCACGTTGCCGCTCAGCGTCATCACACCCTTGTCCTGGTCCTGCGAGACGTTCACGTCCCCGAGATTGTTCGAGCCCAGCGCATTGGTCACGGCCGACTTCTCGTCCGGATGAGATTTCTGCTGGTTGCAGCCGGCAACCAGGACGATGCCGAGCGCGACTGCCGCGACCGCACTCGATAGCTTCTTCAACCTTGCTGTTTCCATCATTCCTCCTTTGATCTACAGCCGCCCCGTGGAGAGCACGCCAGCGTCTCAACACGCAAACATACATACCACTGGTGGGATGCGTGCAACCGGGACGGAGTGCACGCAATTCGTGCAGACACGGTGACAAATAGCAGTTCAAGCCACGGCGTATCCGCAGCGGCATCTCGGGCTGGACTCCAGGCACTGGCGCGCTACGTCGCGCACATGCTGAAGGCACGCAGAGCCGAGCAGGTGTGGCCAACTTCTTCGTCTCAGGGGTGCTGAAACTCGGCGGTAAGATTGGGCCGGTTTCCGTCGCAATTTAGCTTCCGGCCAGAGGTGCTGGAGCCGTTCTTGCGGATACGGTTGCGTGCCCACTCTTGATGGATGTGACGGCGGAGCCTCGCTTGATCCATACGGCAAACCTCCCATCGACATACTGCACCAAGCCACGTGCAACAGTGGTACTGAACATGGCGGTACGCCCTGGGGGTCTGAATCGCGGCCTACTCAGCCTGCGGATTGTTACTCCGGGCCGTCTCCTTTTGCTGAACGACCTTCTGCGCTGCTTGTTCGAGCGTCTCCGCCTGAGGCATCAGGGTGATGGCCTTGGCAATCACAGGGTCCCACTCCGCGCGCGCCCTCAGGCCCTGCAGCTGTCCGAACTGATAGGTCAGAATGTCTGCCTTGATGTTCGTCTTGATCCAGTCCATCACGGCGTTCAGGTCCTGCTCGGTGTACGGAATCTGCTGAGCCGTCAGGAACTGCTTGAATTCGGTCAATACTCCGTTATCCACCTGGAAGTCCCTGGGGACGGTATGACTGGCCATGTAGTGCTTGGCAAAGTCGAAGAAGGCGTCATGTGCCGCCAGCTCATCCTGGACGTGCGTAGCCTTGGGGGGGTCAAGGTTTACGTCGGGCGTGATTCCGCCGCCGCCGTAGACGGTCCGGCCGGAGTCAGTCAGCTTAACCTCGCGGTCCTTGTCGTTCTGCGCCTTGTCATGGTTGTAGTAGTAGTCGTAGAGCGAGACGCCGTTATAGTTGCGCTGAATGAGCCGGCCGCTCGGCGTGTAGTAGTGATAAGTAGTCAGCGCCAGGCCGGTGTTGTCGGAGAGCTGATAAACAGTCTGCACCAGCCCCTTGCCGAAGGTCGTCTCGCCGGCAATCAGGGCACGGTCATGATCCTGCAGCGCGCCGCTCACAATCTCGGCCGCCGACGCTGTGCCGTGATTCACCAGCACGACAATCGGGAACTCCTTACCAGTCTCCCCGTGCGTGGCCCGGTAGACCTGCTCAGGATAAGCACGCCCGCGCTGGGAGACGATAATCTGTCCGCGCTTGAGGAACCGATCGCAGACCGCGACTGCCTCCACCACCACGCCACCGGGGTTGCCGCGCAGGTCGAGCACCAGGCCCTTCAGCCCGTCGCCAAACGACTCCAGCGCATCCGATACCTCGCGTCCTGTCGTCTCCTGAAACTGTGTGATGTGAATGTAGCCGATGCCCGGCCGCAGCTCCAGCTTGAGGTCGACCGAGGGATGCGGAATCTCATCGCGCACCAGGTCAAAGGTCAGCGGAGCAGCCTGGCCCTCGCGCTGAATCGTAACCTTCACATGCGTGCCCTTGGGGCCCTTGAGCATGTTGGCCACCTGTTCGGAGTTCATATTCTCGGCCGACTTGCCGTCGACTGTCAGAATCACATCTCCGGGTCGGATGCCGGCCTTGAACGAGGGCGTGCCCTCGTAGGGTGCACGCACCAGCACGTGGCTGTTTACCGGCTGGATCAGCATGCCTACGCCGTAGTACTTGCCGTGCTGGTCCTCCCGCTTCTTCGCATACGCCTTCGGGTCGTAGAAGGAGGAGTGCGGGTCCAGTGTGTGCAGCATGCCCGGGATTGCCCCGTCGTATATGGCCTTGTCCGGCTTGTCGCCGTCGAGCGGGTCGGCGTAATTCTTGGCGACAACGTCATAGACGCTTGAGAAGGACTTCAGCCCGTCGCGAAATTCGGATTCGCCGTCAGATGACTGCGCGCCGACCTTCTGGCTGAGCACCATGCCGCCCAGACCGCAGGCAGTAAAGAAAAGGGCGAGGGAGAAGGCGGTACGGCGAGTGCTGGGTGACATAGGATCCTTCAGGCTGTGCCTGGAGTATAGCAGCGCAGCGCCAACGGCCGCGAACCCGCGGCGCCGTCCAACTACGTGATTAGACGGCCCGAGCGCGCGCATGTTGCCACTGGACGACTGGCAATTTCAGGAGCGGTTCAGCTCATGCCGCGAAAAAGAATGGCTCTCCCTGGTCCCCGGCTCAGGCCCCGGGACGCGTACGAGCGGCGCGGGCGCCGC
>CAYQYM010000299.1:0-3475 GCA_964421715.1 uncultured Acidipila sp. | reverse complement strand
ACATGCCCCTGGACAGCGTGCTGCCGCACTTTCCACGCTGGCCCGTACTGCCGGTGCAGAACCGCGCCCTGCGCGGAACCCTGGAAGGGATGATTACGCTGGATGCGGCGCTGGCTCGCTACCGAGGGCTCTAGACGCTTTGCTGAGTGGGCTCTGCTGCCCATCCTGGCGGCGGTCGTGCTCGCGGTGCATGGCTACCATCCATGGGCGGAAGATGGCGGCCTTTATGCTGCGGGCGTGCGGCTGCTGCTCCATCCGGGACTTTACGGCGGCTCGGCTCCGTTTCTGCTGGTTCATGCGCGGTGGTCGATTTTTGCTCATCTTGTGGCGCTGCTGGTGGTGCTCTCGCGGCAGCCGCTGGAGTGGGTACTGTTTGCGCTGCAACTGGCGGCGGCAGGGCTTTATCTGGCAGCAGCGCGAAGGCTGGCCGCCGCGCTCGGCTACAGCAGGCGTGCCCGGGTGGGCACGATGCTGCTGGCGGCCGCCTGGTTTACGCTGCCGGTAGCAGGCACGGCCCTCTTCCTGATGGAGCCTTACGTGACGGCGCGCTCGTTCTCTACCCCATCACTGCTATTTGCGCTGGCGGCAGCGGTGGAGGGGCGCGGACGCGCGGCGCTGGCCTGGCTGGCAGCGGCGGCGGTGGTGCATCCGCTCATGGCGGCATATGGCGGGTCGCTGCTGCTCTGCCTTTTGCTCGCGCAGAGCGAGGCGAAGCGGCTCCCGGGCTGGCGGCTTGTGGCCATGACGGCAGCGGGCGCGCTGCTGGCGGCAGGGGCCCTGGCGCTGCTGACGCGCGGCGGCGGAGAGGCCACTGCGGCGGCCGAGGCGAGCCGCCGATACTTCTACCTGTCGGAGTGGACTTGGTATGAGATTGCCGGCCTGCTGGCGCCCCTGGCGCTGCTATTGGCGGCCGCCCGGCATCGGCGCACACCGGTGCGAGTGCGGCAGCTCGCGCTGGCGGCTGCCGCCTGTGGCACAGCCGCGCTGCTCTGTTCGGCGCTCTTCGTGCATCGCGGAGGCAACCTGCTGCTGGCCAGGCTGCAGCCGCTGCGGGCCTTTCACCTGCTGTATGCGGCGGGCGTTGTGATGCTGAGCACGTCGGTTGCGGAGCAGCTCATGCGCAAAGCTGCGCAGAGCCCGCGCTCGGCGGTGCGGGTGATCGCGGCCTCCAGCGCAGGCCTGATCGTGCTGGCCCTCTTTGCAGGAATGGCCGTGGTGGAGCGCCGCACTTTCCCGGCATCGCGACGGGTGGAGTGGCCCTGGGCTGCGCCCGTGAACCCGTGGACGCAGGCCTTCGTGTGGGTGCGCTGGCACACGCCGCCCTCCGTGCTGTTTGCCGTTGACCCGTACTACACGGGGCTGCCCAACGAGGAGGCGATCAACTTTCGCGCGGTGGCCGAGCGCGGCATTCTGGCCGACTATCTGAAAGACGGCGGGGTCGCGGCGGTGGCTCCTGCGGTGGCGCCGAAGTGGCAGCGCGAAGTCGACCTGCAGCGCGGGCTGAACGGCTGGACCGATGAGCAGCGGACGGAACGGCTCAAGGCCGCGGGGGCAAACTGGCTGCTGCTTTCGCCCGCGGCAGAGACACGGCTTCCCTGCCCTTATCAGAATGCAGCGGTCTCCGTCTGCAGTCTGCCGTAGCTTGCATCGCCGCCGGTTGACCAATACTCTCGAAATGAAACCGCAGCCGCTGCCCGCGTGAGTGAAGGCGGGGCGCTGTGCCGGGCGAAATCAACTGCGAATGCTGAGTCTCTACAAAAGACTGGTCCTGGGCTGTGTGCTGCTGGTGGCTCTGGTCACCGGCCTTGGACTGCTGGTGCGCACGTCGTTTGTGGCGCTGAGCAGGCTTGACGGACGACAGCAGGCCGCCGATGTTGCGCTGAGCGCGACGGCGGCGTTCCAGAGCGCCATCTCGCGTGAGCGCGTGGCGGCCGAGAGATTGGCGATGGCGGCAGATGCGGTACAGGTGCAGGAGTTTGAGGCGCGCGCGCGCGAGGCAGAGGCGCGGCTGAAGTCCGCAGATGCAGCGCTGGAGCGTTTGGGCCAAGGCACGTTGCTGGCGCCGGCCGCTGAGGGGCACAGGCAGCTTGTAGCGCGCGTGGCCCGCGCGGCGCACACGCCCGAGCAGTGGCAGGCGCTGGCCGCGACGGAACTGCGTCCCCGGCTGGATTCGATCGACCTGGACGCGGCGAACGGACTACGCGAGCTGGTACTCCTGCGGGCGCGGGAGCTGGAGCAACTGGACGAGGCCCGGCAGGCGCTGCGCGCGCGGCTGATTGCGGCCTCGGGGGCGAGCATCGCCACGGCGATTGCACTCTGCAGCGCACTGATCTTCTTTGTTGTGCAGCCGCTGCGCAGCGTGGCCGCCACGGCTGTTCGAATGGGGCAGGGCGATCCGCAGGCACGGATCGAGTGGCGCTCGCGCGATCACCTCGGCATCATTGCGGCGGAGATGAACCGGATGGCGGTGCGCCTGCGCGACCTGCGCGAGACCGAGTCCGGGCGCAGGCAGATGGAGCAGCAGTTGAGCGATGCCGTGGTGCAGTCCATCTTTGAGCCGGTGATCGTCACCGATGCGAAGGGGCACGTGCTCAAGCTGAACCAGGCTGCCTCCGAGCTGCTGGGCATGAGCTCCGGCGACCGCATGGCGCTCACGAACACGCCAGGAGGCGACCGCATCCTGAGCGCAGTGCGCAATGCCGTCTCCATGCAGCGGGCGATGGCGGGCGAGGGCGAGGCCGCGCTGCTGCCGATGCGCATCGGCCGGGCGGAGCGGAGCTACCGGCTGCGCACCAGTCCCATCCGCGACCACGACGGCAAGCTGCTGGGCGCGGTCACCGTGCTTGAAGACGTGACAGAGCTGCGGGACCTTGACCGCTTCAAGACGCGCTTTTTGTCGATTGCCTCGCAGAAGCTGCGGGATCCGCTGGAACGGCTGCGGCTCTCACTTTATGCTCTGCACCGGGGGCACGCCGGGGATCTGAAGCCGCTGCAACTGGACCTGGTGGCCGGCGCGCAGCAAGAGGCCGAGCGGCTGGACGACCTGATGGTGGACCTGATCGAGGTGGGCGAACTGGAGACGGGCCGCCGCGAGATGCGCATGGAGCGGCTGCGGCCGCACGCGGTGATCGAAGAGGCGGTGCATCGGCATCGCGAGGAGGCTGCGCGCCGCGGCGTGGGGCTGGAAACGCGCGCCTTCGCAGACCTCTCCCCTGTGCTTGCGGACCGGCGCGCAATGCGCAGCATCCTGGATAACCTGGTGCAGAACGCGATTCGCTATACGCCGCAGGGCGGCCGCGTGGAGCTGGCAGCGACCGAGTCCAAGGAGCGCGTCCAGTTCCTCGTGCGCGACACGGGCCGCGGCATCGAGGCCGAGCGGCTGCCGGGCATCTTTGGCCGCTTCAACGAGAGCTCCGGCGATGGCACCGGGCTGGGTCTTGCGATCTCCCGGCAACTGGTGGAGCTCATGCAGGGG
>CAYQYM010000298.1:0-3493 GCA_964421715.1 uncultured Acidipila sp. | reverse complement strand
TGCACACGTTCAGGAAACTGCCGAACAGCAGTCCCAAGACAGTGAACAGGATGAGGATGGCTGGTTGCACGAGAAGGCAGTATAGAGTAAAGGATATGCCGCACCCGCGCGAAGAAGGCCAGCTCTTTGAGCAAGCCGTAGCCATCATGCGTCGTCTGCGTGCGCCGGACGGCTGCCCCTGGGACCGTGAGCAGACCTTTGATTCCATCCGCAAATACACGCTGGAAGAGACCTACGAGGTCTTCGACGCAATCGACCGGAGGGACTGGCCGGGGCTCGAAGAGGAGCTCGGCGACCTGTTGCTGCAGGTGCTTTTCTACGCCCAAATGGCCGCGGATGAGGACCGCTTTTCGATTGCTGGTGTGATCGGCGGCCTTAACCGGAAGCTGATCCGGCGCCACCCGCACGTTTTCGGCGAGCAAGCCGCCGCTGCAGCGGGAAACTCGGCCGGCGAACTGGAAATTGACGGAATTGGTGCCGAGAAAGTGCTGCGCAACTGGGACGAGATCAAGCGGGCAGAAAAGGCTTCCCGACCTGCCGCCGAAAGCAGAGGTCGGCTGGCGGCGATTCCGCGCAGCTTCCCTGCGCTGCTTGAGGCGCATAAGCTCGGATCCGCGGCAGCCAGGGCGGGCTTTGACTGGCCCAGCCCCGCCGGGCTGCTCGACAAGGTGCGCGAAGAGGCAGCGGAGATCGAGGCCGAACTTGCCGCCGGCAACAGGGAAGCGCTGGCGGCCGAGGTGGGCGACCTGCTCTTCACGGTGGTGAACCTGGCGCGACACCTCGGCGTAGACCCGGAGTTCGCCCTCCGCGGCACGAACGCACGCTTCCGCAGCCGCTTTGCTTCCATGGAAGCTACCGCACCTCAGCCGCTCGAAGAGCTCGATCCGGCAGCGCTGGAGGCCCTCTGGGCGGCGGCCAAGCAGCAGGAGCGCGCATGAATGCTCCCGCTCCGCTGGAAATAAGAAAGTGCCAGTCAGGCAATGAGTTGCAGCAATGTGTTCAACTCCAGTTTGAAGTCTGGGGCTTTGACCCGCTGGACGTGGTTCCCGTCCGCATGTTTACCGTGGCTCAAAAGGTGGGCGGCCAGGTGATCGGCGCTTTCGACACAGAAAACGACCGCCTCGCAGGATTTGCGATGTCGGTTCCGGGTTTTCTTCCTGTAAAAATGCCTGGGCAGCCTCCCAGACCTTACCTGCACTCTCACATGTTGGCTGTGCACCCGGCGTACCGCGACCGCGGACTTGGCCGCAGGCTGAAGCTGGCGCAGCGCGAAGAAGCGCTCGAGCGGGAAATTCACCTCATGGAGTGGACGTTTGACCCGCTGGAGATCAAGAATGCATACCTCAATATTCACAAGCTGGGCGCCGTGGTGCGCCGCTATACGCCTAACTTCTATGGTGTATCCTCCTCACGACTGCAGGGTGGGCTGCCGACGGACCGGCTTCATGCAGAGTGGCATATGAACTCGGCGCGGGTGAGGCAGGCAGCCAGGGATTACAGAGTGCACGGCCCGCAGCCGCTGGAGACGCTTTTGGTTCCCGCTGAGATTGGCGTCTGGAAGAGCAGTAACCCCGCGCGGGCGGCCGCAGTGCAATCCGAGCTACGTGAATCGTTTCAGAGGGCCTTCGCGCGCGGGCTGGCGGTGACCGGCTACCGGCGAGACCACCAGGGCAATGGTGTCTATGAGCTGAGCTCGTGGCCCCTGCCGGAGGAGACAGTATGAAGATCGATGCCATTCACCTGCGCGAGATCCGTATGCCGCTGGTCAAACCCTTTCAGACCAGCTTCGGCACCACGACGGATCGCCGCATTCTGCTGGTGGAACTGCAGGCTGAGGGTGTGACCGGCTGGGGCGAGTGTGTCGCTGGCGAGCATCCCTACTTCAGCGAAGAGACGATTGATTCCGCATGGCTGGTCATGCTGCAGGAGCTCGCGCCCGCGTTGGCCGCAGCAGACCCGGAGCACGGTGGCAAGTGCCCGGAGATCTTCAAGCAGGTGCGCGGAAACCGCATGGCGAAGGCAGCGCTTGAGAACGCCGTGTGGGATGCCGAGGCGCAGATGCGCAATGTTGCGCTGGCAGACCTGCTTGGTGGCACCCGCGAAATCATTGATTGCGGCGTCTCCATCGGGATTCAGCCCACGCTGGACCAGCAGCTCGCCGAAGTGGAAAAGGAGCTGGCCGCGGGCTACCAGCGCATCAAGCTCAAGTGCAAACCGGGTTGGGATGTGGAGGTGTTTGAGGCTGTCCGCAAGCGCTGGCCCTCCATCCTCCTGAGCTGCGACGCCAATTCCGCCTATCGCCTCAAGGACACGGATCACCTGCTGCAATTCGATCAATTTGACCTGCTGATGATCGAGCAGCCGCTCTGGTCCGACGACTTTTACTACCACTCGCTGCTGCAGAAGCAGCTCGAAACCTCTATTTGTCTCGATGAGTCGATCCGTAACCGGCGCGACGCGCTGGCTGCCATTGAAATGGAGAGCTGCCGGATCATCAACATCAAGAATGGTCGTGTTGGCGGCTTCAGCGAAGCCATTGCCGTGCACAATGCGGCACAGGAGCGCGGCGTGCCAGTGTGGTGCGGCGGCATGCTTGAGACCGGAATTGGACGCTCGCACAACATCGCACTTTCGTCGCTGCCCAACTTTATGCTGCCCGGAGATGTATCAGCCTCGAAGCGCTACTGGGAGGAAGACATCATTGAGCCTGCCGTTGAAGTCTCACCCACGGGACAGATAGCCATTCCAGAGACGCCCGGCCGGGGCTTTGCGGTGCGCCGCGACCTGGTGGAGCGGCTGACCGTGAGAAGGGAAGAGGTAAGGGCTCTGGCGCTAGCCTGAGCCCGAATAAGGACAAAAACGGCCTGTGACTGCATCACTAAACAGGCCGCTTGCTTTCGTTTAGAAGCCGCTCTGGTAGCTGCGCACCCACTCGACGATGCTGCGCACCGCAATGCCGCTTGGACCTTTGGCAATCCACGGCTTCTGCTCTTCCATCCAGGCCACGCCTGCAATGTCCAGGTGAATCCACGGAGTCTCCTCGGCAAACTCCTTCAGGAACATGGCGGCGGTAATCGCGCCGCCCCAGCGGCTCCCGCCCGTGTTCATGATGTCCGCAATCGAGGAGCGGATCTGTTCGCGGTAGTCGTCGGTCGCAGGCAGACGCCAGAACTTTTCGCCCGAGATCTCGAGTCCCTTTCTGAACTTTTCGTAACTGTCCTCATTATTGGAAAACACGCCCGCATTGACCATGCCGAGCGCCACGACGCAGGCTCCGATGAGCGTCGCCGCGTCAATCAGGTGCGTCGCGCCAAGCTGCTTCGCATAGGTGAGACCGTCCGCCAGCACCAGCCGGCCCTCCGCATCGGTGTTGATGATCTCGATGGACTTGCCGGACATGGCAATCTGCACGTCGCCCGGCTTCTGCGCTGTGCCGGAGGGCATGTTCTCCGCCGCGCAGACGATGCCGATGACCTTGACCGCGGGCTTGAGC
>CAYQYM010000297.1:0-3548 GCA_964421715.1 uncultured Acidipila sp. | reverse complement strand
GTCCGGGTCTGCGATCAGGACCACGGAGCACCCCGCGAGGCGCGCGGCCTGCAGGGCGAGGGCGCCGATCATGCCCGCGCCGAGGACCAGCGCAGTTTCGCCGCCGCGCACCTCTGACATGCGCACAGCGTGCAGGGCCACGGTGACGGCCTCCAGCATGGCGGCTTCAGGGAATGCAAGCGCATCCGGCAGCGCGTAACAGATTCGTTCAGGCACGGTTACAAATTCGGCGAAGGCCCCGTGCCGCCGGTAGTCGTCGCAGGAGACGCCGATCACCTGCCGCTCAGCGCAGAGGTTCACCTGGCCACGCCTGCAGAACTCGCAGCGGCCGCAGTATACGGTCGAGTCGAAGGTGACGCGGTCGCCTGGCCGGAAGCAACTGCCGCCGGGGCCGACCGCGGTGACGGTCCCGGCGGCCTCATGGCCCATGACGATGGGCGGAATACGCCGCCCGGAAGATCCGTCGTAGCCATGCACGTCGCTGCCGCAGATTCCGCACGCAGCAACGCGCACCAGCAGCTCACCTGCGGCGGGCGCAGGCGCGGGCAGCTCTGCCACGTCCAGCCGCTTGTAATCGCTCAGCAGCAGCGCCTTCATACTCTTTAGCTTAGGCCATGCTGCGCCCGCGGCTCAAAGCCGAGAGCACCAACGCAGCGTGCTCTACTGCTGTTGGGGCGGCGTGAGCAGCTTGTCCACGTTGCTCTTATCCACCAGCACCACGCCGGTGTCCACGAATGCGGGCACGGGTGCATAGGCGTCCAGCATGTAGTCGCGCGCAAGTGGCTTGAGCGGGTAATGGTGGAAGCCGTCCAGCGCCTTCACTCCCAGCAGCGCCATGCTGTAAGGTTTCTGCGCGAGCGTCGCATCGATCGTGCCCTTCTTCACGAGCTGCAGCGTCGCCTGGTCCACGTCCATTGCCATCAGCACGCGGTTGGTGGCCTTCTGCCGCTCAAAGGCTTCGGCTACGTCCTTGCCTGCCGATGCCTCAAGGCAGACAAAGGCGTCGATCTTCTTGTCCCCTGTACGCGAGAGATACTCCTGCGCCTTGTCCATTGCCGTGCCGGAGTCGCCTTTCATATCGAAGGCCTCGATAACATGAATGCCCGGAAAGCTGCTGAAGGCGTCTTTGTAGCCCTTCAGGCGCTCCTCGAGATTCGGCTGCCCGGGCATGGTGAAAAAGACCACGTTGCCCTTTCCGTTCAACTGCGCCGCCACGCGCTGTCCGCCCAGCCGGCCGGCCTGCAGGTTGTTGGTGCCGATGAAGTAGAGCCGCTGACTATCAGGTGCGTCTGAGTCTATCGTGATGACCGGAATGCCCATGCCAATGGCCTTGTCAATCTCCGGGCTCATCAGCCTTGGGTCTGCAACCGAGACGAGCAGGCCGGTGGGTTTAAGCGCGAGCGCCGTTTCAAACTCGCTCACCTCGCCTTGCGGGTCGAAGTTCGTTGGTCCGCGCAGCTCCGTCGTCACGCCGTATTCGCGGGCGGCCTGTTCAAGCCCGCTGCCGGCGCTCTGCCAGTAAGGCAGGTTGATGTTGGTGGCGATGAGGAAATACTTCTCTGACTTGCTGTGACGCTCGCAGCCTGCGGTGAGCAGCAGCGCAGCCACCGCGGTGCCCACCAGCAGCAGCGAACGAGGCGAGCTTACAAAGACATTTGCGAACCGAGCAGACTTCATTGCGAATCCTCCCGGAGCAGGCCCTGAGATCGGGCGGCTGCCAGCGTCTGAGGGAAGAGAGCTCCCGCCGGACGCCGGATTTTACTCCGCGAGGCCATCGGCTGGAAAGGGCTCATCTGCGAAAAGGGTGAGGGCACTGCCGGAGCTGTGCCCTATGCCCCCTCGCAGAATGGTCAGGCCCTGCCCGCCAGTTGCCGGAGCACATACTGCAGGATGCCGCCATTCTCGTAATAAAGAATCTCCTGCGGCGTGTCGATGCGCACCGTGGCGGGGAACTCCTTCATGCTGCCGTCCGGGGCGGTTGCCTTTACCTTTAGCGTGCGGCCACTGCCAAATTTTTTGTCAAGCAGCGCCCGAAGGCCGGGAAAGTCAAAGACCTCCTCGCCGTTCAACCCGAGCGACTCGACCGTCTGCCCTCCGGTGAACTGGAGCGGCAGGATGCCCATGCCCACAAGGTTTGAGCGATGGATGCGCTCATAGCTCTCGGCGATGACGGCGCGCACGCCCAGCAGGCGCGGCCCCTTCGCTGCCCAGTCGCGCGAGGAGCCGGAACCGTACTCCTTGCCTGCCAGGATGACCAGCGGCACCCCGCGTTCGGCGTACTTCACGCTCGCGTCAAAGATGCTCATCTGCTCGCCCTCCGGCAGCAGGCGCGTCACGCCGCCCTCGGTGCCCGGCGCAAGCCGGTTGCGCAGCCGCACGTTGGCAAACGTCCCGCGCACCATCACCTCGTGGTTGCCGCGGCGCGAGCCATAAGAGTTGAAGTCGACCGGCTTGACGCCATGCTCGATAAGGTAGCGTCCCGCGGGTCCATCCTGCTTGATGGAGCCAGCCGGAGAGATGTGGTCCGTTGTCACCGAATCGCCCAGCACGGCCAGCACGCGCGCGCCGGCGATGTCCTCAATCGGGGCCGGCATGGCTGGCATGCCATCGAAGTAGGGCGCCTTGCGAATGTAGGTGGAGTCTGGCTCCCACTGGTAGACGTCGCCGGTGGGAAAGTTCAGCCCCTGCCAGTTGGCGTCGCCCGCTGTGACCTTTGAGTACTCCTTCTGGAACGCCTCTGAGCTCAGGGCGGAGCCAACCACGTCGGCTACCTCCTGCTGCGTCGGCCAGATGTCCTTCAGGTAGACCGGCTGGCCATCCCTGCCCTTGCCCAGCGGCTCCGTCGTAAGGTCCAGCCCGATGCGCCCGGCCAGTGCATAGGCCACGACAAGCGGCGGAGACATCAGGTAGTTCGCGCGGACATCCGAGTTGATGCGGCCCTCGAAGTTGCGATTCCCGCTCAGCACGCTCACCGCCACCAGTCCGTGCTCTTCAATCGCCTTTGACACGTCTGAGGGCAGCGGGCCGGCGTTGCCGATGCACGTGGTGCAGCCGTAGCCCACCACGTGGAAGCGCAGCTTTTCCAGGTAGGGCAGCAAGCCGGCCTTCTGGTAATAGTCCGTCACCACGCGCGAGCCCGGCGCGAGCGAGGTCTTGACCCACGGCGGCACCGAAAGTCCCTTCTCGACGGCTTTTTTCGCCAGGATGCCGGCCGCGACCATCACCGATGGGTTCGAGGTGTTCGTGCAGCTGGTAATCGCGGCGATCACGATCGAGCCGTGATCGAGGTAGCGGTCCACATCCATGTGAAAGCGGTCAGCCACGGTCGTGGTGGCCGCTGGAGACAGGGGCTCCAGGCCCTGGGCCGTGCCCGGCTCTGGCGCAGCTATCGTGGACTGCACGTTGCCGCTGGCTGAGGCGTGGCCCCCTTCCCCCTCCCATCGCTGTGCCTGGCGCTCGCCGAGCTTACCGGCGTTCGGGCCCAGCAGCGTGGGGAGCTGCTGCTCGAAGATGCTGGCCACCTTGGTCAGCAGCACGCGGTCCTGCGG
>CAYQYM010000296.1:0-3567 GCA_964421715.1 uncultured Acidipila sp. | reverse complement strand
GCCATCCTGGCGGCGGCCCAGCACCAGGGGGAGGCCCAGGAGCATGGTGGTGACGAGAGCACGGCCGCGCAGGCTCTCGCTGCGCAGCGCCGGGTACCAGTCGTCGTAAAGAAGTACGGTGGAAGGCACTGTACCGGGTGCGGGTGCGAAGCTGGTCAGGGGCGTCGTCATCTCGTTCGGGCCAGAGATGAGTTTATCGCGCCGGGCAACTCCGCCGCCCCGCTGGATTGGCGCGGTGCTATCGCGAAAGGTTTAGCTCTTCCGCAATCAGCCCGCGCCCGGCGTAGAGCATCGCGGCAGTGGAGAGCGCCGTGCCGGAACACCAGGAACAGAGTCGCCGGAAGCCGGCCAGTTCGCGGCCGGTGTTGATGCCGGCCAGCGCGCCATCCAAGAGCAGCTTCCAGGCCAGGGCCTTGCGCATGCGACGGGAGCGAGGCGCTGCACTCAGCAGCGCCAGCGTGGCACCGTAGCTGGCGAGGCCAGGCAGGCTGTCCGGCACGCGAAAGGGATGTGCAGCCTTAGACCCGGTGATGACGTCGGAGGCGAAGACGCCGACCGGCGGATCGGGAAGATGCTCTAGGAAGCCAAGCTGGTGCAGGGCGACCGGCACCAGCGTGAGCAGCGCGGCGGAGCAGGCCACCGTCATCGCCTTGTACTCGCGCTGGTAGCTCATGACGCCCTCCGTACCAGGACGGCGGTGCCTGCCGCGGCCAGCGCCAGGGCGCCGGCCAGGAACCAGCCGCGGTGAAGCGAGACGTAGACCTCGGGGCTTGCATCGAGGGAGCGCGCGGTGAACTTGCCCCGCGTGCTGTGGCGGCCGGGGACAAAGTGGTAGAGATTGTCAGGCTTGGCAGGATCGCGCGGCTCGTTCATGAGCTGCTGGGACTTGTAGCCGGTAGCGCCGAGGTAGCGGTCGAGCAGGCCGGGGATGAACTTCTGGCCGAGTATGGCGGCCACGGTGGGCATGCCAACCCAGTACTCGCGGCGCGGACGCACGGCGTAAGCAGCGGAGACAACGACCTCCGCGGCGACCTCGGGCTCATAGATGGGCGGCACGGGCTGTGTATTGTGGGGCATCCGATTCTTGACCCAGTCAAACTGCACGGTGTTCATGGCGGGCATGTGAACGGCCGTGAGCTGGACGTGGCTTTTGTCGTGATGCAGTTCGCAGCGAAGCGAGTCGGTGAATCCGTTGATGGCATGCTTGCAGGCGCAGTAAGCCGACTGGAGCGGAATGGAGCGATAGGCGAGCGCGGAGCCAATTTGAATGATGGTGCCGCGGTCGCGTGGCAGCATGCGCCTGAGTGCGGCGAGTGTGCCGTGCACGAAGCCGAGATAGAGCACCTCGGTGACACGGCGGTAGTCTGCTGGCTGCATCTCCTTGACCGGCGAAAAGACGCTGACCATGGCATCATTCACCCAGACGTCGATGGGACCCAGCTCCTGCTCGATGCGGTCGGCGGCTTGCTCGACGGCCTCGGCATCCGACACATCCACGGGAACGGATAGCGCGCGACCGCCCAATGACTCACATTCTTCCCGGGCGGCATCAAGCGCCTCAGGGTTGCGGGCCAGCAGTGCGACCTTGCAGCCGCGTTTTGCAAATGCATGTGAGATGGCGCGGCCCAGGCCGGCAGAGGCGCCGGTCACGACGACGACTTTTTCGCCTTCCATATCTCCCCCTGCTAGGTCAGAGACAGGGTGGAACCCTTGGGATGCCCCGGGCGCAGCTACATGTTCGTGTGCCCGGCGCGCATCTCTTCGTTGAAGCTGGGCTTGGTCTCGGCGAGGGCGTGATTCTTGAGGGCCTGGAACTCGTCGGCCCGCGCCATGAGCGCGGCGGTGGGGCGGGCGAAACCGTCGGCAAGCTCAAGCAGCCCGCACCCGGCCTGGTCCGCGGCCATGCGCACCAGCTCCCCGGCAGTGGTGTTCAGGTACTGCGCATCGCGTGGGTCGGCGAGCCATACCGGCCTGCCGCCGCCGAGCACGCCTGAGAGCCAGAAGGTCTTCAGGGCGAGGAACTCCATGCGGCTGGCGTCGTTCGTGTCGGTGAAGAAAAACTTTTTCTGCCACCGGCTGTAGTAGCGCGTGGTCACGGGCACGGGCTGGCGGTTGCCGCTCTTGAGCAGCTCGAGCTGGCCCTGGTCGAGCGTCTTGCGGACGGCGTTGTAGATGAAGGTCTCGGCGTAGGGCTGCTCGGGGGCGGCCACGATCTCGGCAAAGGTAACGGTCATGCTGGCGGAGACCTTGGCGTGCAGCGGCGAGCCGGTGCCGTCTTCCAGGTGCACGGTGCCGTGCACGATGAAGGTGTCTGCGCCGGAGGTGGAGCGGTGAAAAGGCCAGGCAAAGCTGGAGAAGCTGACCGGCAGGCCGGCGAGCGTGACGTAGGCATCCGGGCGCGGGTTGCGTAGCCGCAGCGCGGCCTCTTCGAGGTGGACCGTCATCTCGGGCAGTAGGCCGGGGCGATGGAAGTCAAAGGCGTCGCTCAGCTCGAGGGTGAGGCGCTGGGCCTGGTTCGCGCCGGCAGAGAGACCGAGGGTAAAGCGGGCGGTGGGCTGCTGGTGGAAGTTCGTGCCAGCCTCAGCCGAGAGGATGACGAGGCCGGCCTTGCTGGCAGCCTCGCGCAGAGCCGCGGTCAGTGCGGTGACTAGTTCAGTGCTCATCGGGAATTATTTTACGCGGTCGACATGGAGGGGTGGGCAGATGTGATGTGGACTCGACCCCCAAAACCCGAAAACGAATCCAGGTGGAAGTCGAGACTCCAATATGCTTGCCCGAATGGCTCTTACGCTTGTTTTAGCAGCGGGCGATTCTCTGTAATCGATTGACTACATGTAATGGTCGGGGAGAGAGGACTTGAACCTCCGACCCCCTGGTCCCGAACCAACAACCGATTTACTAACCTGTTGTCTCGCTTAGGTTTGTTCTGCGCGTTACACCCTGTTTCACTACGATATTCGGCAGCGAATGGACCCAAATTGGACCCAAGTTGGGACATCGCCTTCACCGCAGGTAACGACGTTGGATGGACCAAGGGTTGAAATCCGTCAGATCAGCAAGAGCGCTTCCGTGTCAATCGACATCTAACTTTACTTTCAATCGCTTAACCGCGCACGTAATACCGCCTAAGCACCTGTATATACGTGTAAGGCGCCCTGATATTGGGTAAATTCTTGGGTGAAGGTCTCCCGAATAAGAGCCAACCTGCGTAAGGCCGCATTGCGCTCGACCAAGGCCGAGCGCACACCCCCTCCCTACCACGATTTGCCCTGCGCTGCTCTCATCGCGCGCTGGCGATCCCATCGTGGCGGCCACCGGGAGGTATCACGGGTGGCAATTTGCGATTGGTCCTGGTTTCAACAGAGCAGTCACAGTTTCCACACTAAATATTGTGGTTTGTAGTTGACTCGCACCAGGTACAGCGGTATTTTTCATCTGCAGTAAAGCGAAGATTGGGCAAATGGAAACGCCGCCCGAAGGCGGCGTTGAACCCCAGACTCTGCCAGATCGCCCTAGGGAGCCTCTGAAGAACTCTCCGATCCACAGCCTGAGCGGGTAGGTTTGTAA
>CAYQYM010000295.1:0-3581 GCA_964421715.1 uncultured Acidipila sp. | reverse complement strand
CTCACCAGCCGGTCCGGCATCGGCTCGCCGCTCGCGTAGCCGTCCGCGTCCATGCGGCGCATCTTGTGAATCACTATGCCTGCGCGCGGATACTCCTGCAGCGCTGTAACCGTGCTGGCCAGCTTCTCCGGGACGAACGTATCGTCGGCGTCGAGCAGTGCGATTACGCTGCCGCGCGACCGCCGGAAGGCCGTGCTCAGCGCCGCACCATGTCCGCCGTTTTTCTGGTAGACGGGCTTGATGCGCGCATCGCGCGCGGCAAAGCTCTCGATTACATCGCGCGAGCGGTCAGAGGACCCGTCATCACAGACGATGGCCTCCCACTTCGCATAAGTCTGCCCCAGCATGCTGTCCAGGCAATCCGGCAAATAGCGCTCATAGTTGTAGTTGCCGATCAGCACCGAGACCAGTGGTTCATCTTCGAGCGGCTGCAGCGCTATCGGCGCCAGCCTTGGTATCTCAATCGGCTGGTTCCGGCCCGGCTGCAACACAGATTGCGTGCTCATAGCCCCGCCGCGATGCGCTTGTCGAACACCATCAGGGCGCGTGCCACCGCCTGATCCATGTTGTAGTACTTATAGTCGGCAAGCCTGCCGACGAAGAGCACCGAGCCTTTCAGCTTGTCTACTTCGGCCTGGTATTTCTCGAAGAGCACCTGGTTCTCCTCGCGGGGAATCGGATAATAGGCCTCGTTTTCCCCCGCGATATACGGCTGCGGATACTCGCGCACGAGCACCGTGCCGTCGGTCACGCGCGGCCCGTACATGTGCTTGAACTCGCTGATGCGCGTAAACGGCTGCTCATTGGGATAGTTCATCGTTGCCACAGGTTGCACCAGCTCGCCGGCTGCATGCAGAAACTCGAAGCGCAGGCTGCGGTAGGGCAGCGCTCCGTGCATGTCGTCGAAAAAGCCATCGATCGGGCCCGTGTAGATCATCCGCTTAGCGTCAACCGCGCCCTTCAGCTCGCGATAATCCGTGTTCAGCAGCACCTTGATGTTCTTGTGCTTCAGCATGCGCGCAAACATCGCGGTGAAGCCCCGCTTTGGCATCGCTTGGAAGCTGTCGGTAAAGTAGCGGTCGTCCCGGCTGATCGAGACCGGTACGCGTCCCGTCACTGCGGGTCCCAGCTCTTCAGGGCGGAAACCCCATTGCTTCATCGTGTAGTTTTCAAAGATTTTTTTGTAGACGTAATCGGCCAGGAACTTCAGCTCCGCGCTCGCGCTTTCGCGCATTTTCAGGATCGGCACCTTCGTGTTGAAACCAAACTCCGAGATCAGCTGATCTTCCAGCCTGCCCGCGTAACGCGGTGGAAACAGTGCATAGAGCGTATTCAGGTTGAACGGAATCGGCACCCACTGCCCGTCGATGATCCCGAGCACGTGGTGATAGTACGGCGTCCATTCAGTGAACTGCGAAAGATAATTCCACACGCGCGCGTCATTGGTGTGAAACAGGTGCGGCCCATAGAGCTGCACCATCACTCCATGGTCATCGATGTAGTCGTAGGCGTTGCCGCCGATGTGGTCTCGCCGGTCCACCAGCAGCACCGTCTGGTCCAGCTGGGTGGCAATGCGCTCGGCCAGCACCGCGCCGGAAAACCCGGCTCCTGCAATTAACCAGTCAACCTTCAAGCGAACTCGACCTCACTTCCAGGGTTTGTGCCAGCCTGCCCACGTGCGAGAGCGGACTCAGCCCCTTCCACGCGAGCACGGCTGTCACGGCAACCGTGACAAACCCCTCGGATGTCACCACCGCCGCCGCCATGCCTTCCGCTCCGTGCGAGCGCGCCAGCACGAGTGCCAGGGCCACGTTCAGCAGTCCGGCGGTGACGATGATTTTGTTGAAGACGCGCTCCAGCCCCAGCGGAAGCATCCACTGAATCCCGAGCACGTTGCTGATGGCGACCATCGGCACGAGCAGTGACAGCACGCGCAGCACGCGTACCGCGGGCAGATACTTCACGCCTAACATGAGATGCACGATTACCGGCGCCCCCAGGTAGAGCACCGCACCAAAGCACAAACCTGCTGTAAACATCACGACAAAACTCAACCGTGCAATTCGTATCGCACGCGTGCGGTCGCGCGTAATCAGGTGACTCACGCGGGGAAAAAGCGTCTGGCTTACGGGGTTCAGCAGGCTCAGCGAGGCACGGCTGAGCTTCTCTGCGCCGGCGTAATAGCTCACAATGAGCGGCGAGGACAGCAGGCCTAGAATCAGCACGTTTCCCGTCGTGTAAAGGCTGATGGCGCTGCGAAAGAAGAACATCTCGGCCGATCGCCGCAGCGTCTGCCATGTGCCCCCGAGCGTGGGCGCTACATAACGCACCTCCCGGTACATCCAGCGCACAATCACTGCTGCGCTGCCCGAATAAATAACAAGCTGAATCGTCGTCACCCGCCATACATCCTGCGGATGATGCACCAGCAGAAAGACAAGCAGCGCGGCCAGCGCCTTGCCCGCCACATCTACGGTCGCGATTACGCGCATGCGCTCCAGGCCAAGAAAGAACCACGCCGCATTGAGTGACTGCAGCACGCCCGCCATGGCGCCGGTCCAAAGCAAGACGGGATGCCGCCGCATTTCCGGCATAAACAAATAGAGCCCCGCCGTGATCACGACGCCAAGGACCACCAGCACGGCCTGCGCCCCCAGCACACCGGCGGCAATGCGGCTCAGGGCACCCGCATCCTCGCGCTGCCGCGCCACCTCGCGCGTGGCCGAGAGCCCGAAGCCGAACTCGACCAGCATCGCCAGCCATGTGCCGAGCGACTGCACAAACGCCAGCACACCCCACTCATAGACGCCCAGCACGCGGGCCAGGTAGGGCAGCATCACCAGCGGAAATGCATAGGCCGCCACCTGCGTGCCGAACAGTGCGGCGATGTTGTGGAGTACCGGGTTCTTGGACTTCTCCGCCCACCAGCTTCTGATCCCCAGGCTCATCGGCGCCGCCACTGCCGTAGCCGGGCGCACTCATATCCCACCGAGCATCCCAGCAGAATGCCTACGGGTGTGACTGCGAACAGATAGTCGATGGGGTTGTCGGTGATCATGATGAGGGCAAAGGCCGTCAGCGCCAGGAACGCCGCCCCATGCACGTTCGCGATCTCCTTGTCTCCCGCGCTGTTCTCGAGCTTCCACATGCGGTAACGCCGCCACAGGAAGTAGAGCAGCCCCACCGTGAAGATGCCTGCGCCGATCAGCCCCGTGTCATGCAGCAGCCTCAGATAGTCATTGTGCGGATGCAGCATCATGCCAACACCAAGGTTCGCCACCAGGCCGGCGCTGCCAACGCCGCGGCCCAGGATGCGCGTGCGGTCGTCGTAATTCCAGGAGGCGTAAACAGCCGCCCACATTTTGTCGCGTCCTGCCGTGTCCAGCGACGCGTTTCCATTCATGAACTGGTCAAACGTCTTGCCGAAGAAGAACCTGCGCTGGAAGGTGGGGTCAAGCTGCAGAACAGCGAAGAAAAGAGCCAGTGCTCCAACTAGAAAGAACAGGTAGCGTGCAAGCCTGCCGCGCTTGATGTTGCTGTAGCCCAGCGAGGAGAGCGGCACCAGCAGCAGCATATCCCTG
>CAYQYM010000294.1:0-3597 GCA_964421715.1 uncultured Acidipila sp. | reverse complement strand
GCGTGAGCGTCTCTGCCGCGCCGTGCACGCGGCCCACCTTTGCCCTGACGAGCTCCGCGAAGTCAGGATTCTTCTTCTGCGGCATTGCGCTTGAGCCGGTTGAGTAAGCCTCCGGCAGGTTCACGTAGCCGAACTCCGAGGTGGCGAATAGCGTGATCTCCTCCGCAAAGCGGCTCGTGTGCAGTGCCAGCTGCGTGAGCGTCTGCAGGTATTCGAGCACGAAGTCGCGGTCGCTGGTCGCATCCAGGCTGTTCGAGGTTGGCGCTGCAAACCCGAGCGCCTGCGCGACAGCCTCGCGGTCGAGCGGCAGCGTTGCCCCCGCCACTGCGCCTGAGCCCAGGGGAGAATAATTCAGCCGCCGCGCGCAGTCTTCCAGCCGGGATGCATCGCGCAGCGCCATCTCCGCATAGGCCAGCAGCCAATGCGCCACCAGCACCGGTTCCGCGCGCTGCAGGTGCGTGTAGGCGGGCATCACTGCGTCACCCGCGGCCCGGGCCTGCGCCACCAGCGCCTTTGCCCAGGCACCCAGTACGGCCTGCAGCATCTGCGTGCGTGTGCGGATGTAGAGCCGCAGGTCCGTCGCAATCTGTTCGTTGCGGCTGCGCCCGGTGTGCAGCTTGAGGCCAAGCTCGCCCACGGTGGCCACGAGCTGCAGCTCCACAAAGTGGTGAATATCCTCCGCCTCCTGGTTAGCCGCCACCCACTGCGGGCCTGTGCCGTCCGGAGCATGAAAGCGCGACGCAACCAGGTCGAGCGCATTGTGCAGGCGCTCGCGGTCCTCGGCTGTCAACACGCCGGCAGCCTCCAGCGCAATCGCATGTGCCTTGCTGGCGGCTACCTCTTCCGGAAGCAGCTGCCAGTCAAAGGAGAGCGAACGCTGCCAATGGTCAAAGAGCGGATCCAGCGGCTCGCGAAAACGGCCCGACCACATCTTCACTGCACGGCCTCTTTCCTGCGGCCCAGCAGGCGTGCGCGCGTGCGCGCCGGCAGCCCAAGAATCTGGATAAAGCCCTTCGCATCCTTCTGGTCGTAGCTCGCGCCCATGGTAAAGGAGCTCAGATCATCCGAATAAAGAGAGAACTCGCTCCTGCGGCCGGCGATGGCGATGTTGCCCTTGTAAAGCGCGAGCTTCACCGTGCCGGTCACGTTCTGCTGCGTGTTCTCGACGAAGGCATCGAATGCTTCGCGCAGCGTCGTGAACCAGAGGCCGTTGTAAACCAGGTCCGCGTAGCGCAACGCCACGTGCTGCTTGTAATGGGAGACCTCACGGTCAAGCGTAATGGCCTCAAGCTCGCGGTGCGCTGCGACGATCAGCGTGCCGCCCGGCGTCTCGTAGGCTCCGCGCGACTTGATGCCGACAAAGCGGTTCTCCACCAGGTCGATGCGGCCGACCGCGTTGCGCGCGCCGATCTCGTTCAGTAACTCGACGAGCTGCACCGGCTCCAGGCTCATGCCGTCCACGGCAACGGGCACACCCTGCGCAAAGCCGATCTCCACCACCTCTTCTCGGTCGGGCGCCTCCTGCGGGCTGCGGGTCATCGTCCACGTGGTTGGCAGCGGCGCATTGTTCGCGTCTTCGAGCTCGCCGCCTTCGTGGCTCACGTGCCACAGGTTGCGGTCCCGCGAGTGAATCTTCTGTCGGCTCGCGGCGACCGGAATGCCATGCGCCTCGGCGTAGTCCAGGCAGTCCTCGCGCGACTTCAGCGTCCACTCGCGCCATGGCGCAATGACCTTCAGCTCCGGCGCCAGCGCCTGGTAGGCGTGCTCAAAGCGGACCTGGTCGTTGCCCTTGCCCGTGCATCCGTGCGCCACCGCGTCCGCTCCCTCTTCGAGCGCCACTTCGACTTGGTGCCTTGCAATCACCGGCCGCGCAATCGAGGTGCCCAGCAGGTACTTGTTCTCATACACCGCGCCGGCCTTTACCGTCGGAAATACATACTCGCGCAGGAACTCGTCGCGCAGATCGCGCACGACCACCTTCTTCGCGCCCGTGCCATAGGCTTTGGCGACTACGGCGTCGATGTCCTCACCCTGGCCCACATCCGCCACCATCGCGATCACGTCCAGACCGTAGTTCTCATTGAGCCAGGGAATGATGATGGAGGTATCGAGACCTCCCGAATATGCAAGTACAACTTTCTTTGACATGCGGATGACTCCTGGAATGCTTGTACTGAGTAACGACTTTCTGACCGGCGCATTCAGCAGCGCGCCGGCTCCCTTTTCTGGAACGCGCCTGCGCCGCACAACAGCAGCAGCAGCGCCTTCTGCGCGTGCAGCCGGTTCTCCGCCTGGTCGAAGACGACCGACTGCGGCCCGTCGAGCACAGCGTCTGTAACTTCGGCATTGCGATGAGCGGGCAGGCAGTGCATAAAGACGGCGCGCGGCGAGGCGTGTGCCATAAGCTGCTCGTTCACCTGGTAGGGCTTAAAGATGGGCGCACGCTTGGTGGCCTCGTGCTCGAAGCCCATGCTGGTGCAGACGTCCGTGTAGATGGCGTCCGCGCCAGTGACGGCCGCAACCGGATCATGCACCAGCGTGATGTGGCTGCCGGTCTGGTTGGCAATAGCCCGCGCCTGCGCCACAATGTCTGCCTTGGGTGCATAGTTCTTCGGCGTGCCCACGGTGCAGTTTGCGCCGAGCTGCGCCGCGGTCAGCATCAGCGAGTGGCACACGTTGTTCCCGTCGCCCACATACGTGAAGTTCAGCCCGCGTACCGTGCCGAAGCGCTCCTCGAGCGTCAGAAAATCCGCCAGCGCCTGGCAGGGGTGCTCGAGATCGCTGAGGGCGTTGATCACGGGTACGCTCGCATACTGGGCCATCTCGGTGATGGTCTCATGCGCATAAGTGCGCAGCACGATCACCGACACCCAGCGCTCCAGGTTACGCGCCATGTCCGCCAGTGATTCGCGCTCACCGAGCGGCGACTGCGTCTGGTCCACGAAGATGGCGTTCCCTCCCAGCGTGTTGATCGCTGTCTCAAACGTCAGCCGCGTGCGCAGCGAAGACTTCTCGAAGAACATCACCATCTGCCTTGCGTCAAGCGAGCGGCGAAATTCATCCGGGCAAGTTTTGACCGCGTGTGCCAGCTCCATCACGGCTGCAATCTCAGCGGTGGAAAAGTCGGTGATCGAGCAGAGGTCGCGCCCCGAGAGCGACTCCGCCGGATGCAGGGTGCCCTGCCCGGTTTCAATGTAGGCTTTGCTAGCCAACGTGGGTGCCTCCTTGCATTGGAGTGTGCCCGGCAAGGGCGGGCGTTAGCTCGGTAAGAACTTCGTTCAGGGTTTCGACAGCGACATCAACGTGCTGCTTTTCAAGCAGGAACGGGGGCAGGAAACGCAACACCGTTTCACTGGTGCGATTGATTAGAATGTGACGCTGCATCATGGCTGCGGCCGCGGCCGCGGCCAGCTCGGCTGATTCAAGCTCAACGGCAAGCATGAGGCCCAGTCCGCGCACGTCCACAACGGAAGCGTGCGCTGCGGCCAGCGCACGCAGACGCTGCGCGAAGTAGCCGCCTACATCCTTTACATGCCCGAGCAGGCCCTCGCGCTCGATTGCCTCCATCACGGCAAACGCCACCGCGCAGGCCAGCGG
>CAYQYM010000293.1:0-3600 GCA_964421715.1 uncultured Acidipila sp. | reverse complement strand
GGCGAGAGCGAGCCATTGTTCGAGCAGCGCGTGGATGGCCTGGTGATCTTCAAGCGTGCTCTTCCCTTTCGCATAGTTGGGCTGGTTGGAGACTATTACGAGCGCATAGCCGGCGCTGTGGAGGCGCAGCAGAGCGGGCAGGGTGTCCGGATACAGCTCGAGCTGGCCGGGGCGCAGGGGTGCCTCCCAGGCACCTGTAGACGGGTTTAAGACATTGCGATTGAGAACGCCATCGCGGTCAAGGAAGATGGCGGGCTGGCTCATCGGAGGGACTCCCATTTCATCTCGCCCTGGCGAAGCAGGGGGTGGGAGACGATGGCGTGCCAGATGGTGGACTGGAACGACTCGGCGTGCGCAGTGATGGTGTCAGGCGCGAGAGATGGTATGCAGACGCAGGCGTCGGCGTGGCGGGCAGTGTAGCCGCCGTCGCGGCCGACGATGCCGAAAATCTTTGCGCCGGCGCTGCGGGCGAGATCGATGGCTGCAACGAGGTTGAGGCTGATGCGATGCTCGCGGCTGCCGCCGCCGACGGAGAGGACGAAGACGGCGTCGCCGACGCGGAGGCGGCTGGTGCGGAGCCACGCTGCGTAGGTGGAGCCCCATCCCTCGTCGTTAGTGCGGGCGGTGAGTTCGGAGACATTATCGCTGGGCGCGTAGGACTCGATGTGGGCGATCTTGCGAAAGTCGTTGACAGCATGGCTGGCGTTGGCCGCGCTGCCACCGACACCGAGGAAGAAGAGGCGGCCGCCGGCTTCGCGTAGCGCGGCGAGATGAACGATGATGTCCTGCACCGTGGCGAGGTCGAGCGAGGCGCTGATCTGCTGCGCCTCGCGGAAGTAGCGGCCGAGGTAGTCGTGATCCTGCAGGGGGCAGGCTCCTTTGGCTGATCTGGCAACGGACTGGTTGCACACAATGTAATGCAGTCGGAGCCCGGGAACAAAAGAAAAAGGCGGAGCCGGAGCTCCGCCACTGATGTCGAGGAAACCTTAGTACCCTACAGTTGGCCTGACCTGCACGTTCCCCTTTCGGTAAGTTTGCCGCGACCCGCTTCGATGGCGATTGCCAGAACGTGTACCGTCACGGCAAGCTAGCGGGCGACGGGGGCCAGCATCTGGCTCTCGATCCACTCGTAGGTTTTGCGCATGCCGTCGCGTAGGCGGATGGAGGGCTCCCAGCCGAGGAGCTGCTGGATGCGCGTGTTGTCGCTATTGCGGCCGTTGACGCCCTTGGGGGCATCGAGCTTGTAGCGGCGCTCGAGCCGGATGCCGGCGATCTCCTCGACGATGTCGACGAGTTGATTGATGGTGACGAGCTCGCTTGAGCCGAGGTTGAGGGGCTCGTGAATGTCGCTTTCGAGAAGAAGCTGGGTGCCTCTGGTGCAGTCGTCGATGTACATAAAGCTGCGAGTCTGGTGGCCATCGCCCCAGATCTCGATCTCATGGCGGCCAGAGATTTTAGCCTGGATGACCTTGCGGCAGATGGCAGCAGGAGCCTTTTCGCGGCCGCCGTCGTAGGTGCCGAACGGGCCGTAGACGTTGTGGTAGCGGGCGACGCGGGTCTGGAGACCGAAGTCCTCTTCGAAGTGGCGGCACATGCGCTCGCTGAAGAGCTTCTCCCATCCGTAGCCGTCTTCAGGAAGCGCGGGGTAGGCGTCTTCTTCCCTGAGGGCGACGACGTCGGGGCTTTTCTGCTTTTCGCCGTTGTAGACGCAGGCAGACGAGGAGTAGAAGAAGCGCTGGACGCCGGAGTCGCGCGCGGCCATGAGCATGTGGGTGTTGGTGAGGACGCTGAGCATGCAGAGCGCCTTGTTGTTTTCGATGAAGCCCATGCCACCCATATCCGCCGCGAGCTGGAAGACGACGTCGATGCCGTCGGCCGCCTTGTAGCAGGCGTCCTTGTCGCGCAGGTCGAGGGAGAGGTTCTCGACATCGGGGCTCTTCTGGTACCACTCGCCGAGTGGCTTGACATCAACGGCGCGGACGACGTTGGCACCGTTCTGCTGAAGCGCCTTGACGAGGTGGCCGGCGATGAAGCCGCCGGCGCCGCAGACGAGGACTTTCTCGTTCTTCAATCTCACGTGTTCGATCTCCTGACAGGATTATAAGAATGGCAGAGCGGGGCCGCCGAATCAAAGGTGGTTGTGCAGAATGTTATTGCCAGATATGTGATGGTATTGGCTACCAGATTAGCGGACTTTCCCCGTGGCGTCGACATTTTTCTGCCCGGAAGGGCGGAGCCTTCCACGCGCAGGACGCAGGACGCATCCGAGCGTTTATGCACTATCCGATAGCAACAGCCGGGACCCTGGTTGTACTTGCGGCAGCTTTTCTGATCTTGAAGACGACCAACGCCGTGCTGGCGCGCAGCAAGCTGGACGAGCAGGAGCGGTATCGCAAGCGGGAACGCATAAGGCTGGTGGTAGTGGTGCTCTCGATCGCCGTCGTGGCGGCGCTCTGGATAAGGCTGCTGCAACAGAAAGGCACATTTCTCGGGCTGCTGGGGGCCGGGCTGGCGGTGGCGCTGCGCGAGCCGCTGCTCAGCATCGCCGGGCGAATTTCGATCTTCATTACGCGGACTTTCCAGGTGGGCGACCGGATCGAGATTGGCGGCATGGCCGGCGACGTGGTGCATGTGGGCGTCTTCTACACGCGCATGTTTGAGATAGGAAAGTGGATTGCGGGGGATCAGGCGACCGGGCGTATTGTGCAGTTCAGCAATGCGCAGATTTACCAGAACCCGGTGTTCAACTACACGGGCGGGTTTCCTTACCTGTGGGACGAGGTGCTGCTGCCGGTGACCTATGACAGCAACCGCGAACGGGCGCGGCAGATCATGTTGGAGGCGGGCGACACTGTGACCGCATCGTTTCAGCAGGAGGCAGAGCGGCAGGTGAAGCTGCTGGCGGACCGGTATCTGCTGCCGAATTTTCAACTGAAGCCGGTGGTCTACCTGAAGGTGACTTCAAATTACCTGGAGCTGCGGATGCGCTACCTGGTAGGGGCGAAGGAGCGGCGCACGGTGAACTCGGCCATCTATGAACGGATGTTTGCGAAGGTGGCGGAAGCGGAGGACGTGCGAATGGGCTCAGAGACGATGGACCTGACATTGCACGGGCGGAGCGAGGCGGCGGCAGGAGAGGGCGCGCAGGAGGAGGGGCAGGAGGCAGGCCGGGCGTGACGCTGCCTCAAGCCGGTCAGACAGGTGGCAGGGGCTTGAGCAGGACGGTGCGGCGGGTGCGTGCGGACTCGCGGGCAGCGTCGAGTATCTGCATGACGATGATATTGGTGTCGAGGGCGGTGAGGTCCCGGCGGGGGGTGAGCCGGCCGCCGAGCACGGCGGCAAGGTAGTGGAGCGGGGTGTCGTTGGGCGGCGGGAGCGGCGGGGCGGTGAGCTCGCGCTCCTGGTCCTGCTGCTGATTTTCATCCTGGTTCTGACCTTTAAGGCGCAGGCGCAGATTGTTCGGGCCGACGGTGATGGCGTAACCGGTGGTGCCATAAAGTTCCATGTCCTTGCGGGAGAAGGGCCAGTTCCAACTGGGCAGGAGCACGGCCTGAGCATGCGGGTAGGCGAGGACGATAGTCGCATCGTCATCCACGCGCG
>CAYQYM010000292.1:0-3651 GCA_964421715.1 uncultured Acidipila sp. | reverse complement strand
GACGCGAAGTCGCTGCGTTTGCAGTACGAACCGCTCACGATGTACGAAGAGGAGTTGCTGACCGTGGTCCTGTACTCACGCGCAGATACATGGCTCGGGTGGGGTGAGAGCCGCGAATCCGACCAGCCACTGCGCAGCCTCTACCGCATCCTGAAACTTTCGATCTTCGGGCTCGGCACGACATTCAATGCGCTGTTGCCGAAGAGGAAAAAGCAGACGCAGCTGCCGCGCAGCCGCTTTGCCCGGATTGCACCGGTGCTGCTGGCAGCGGCCCTGCTTGGCCTCTGCGGCGTGGCTCGGGCTGCCAGTGTAAAGCAAGGGGCTGCCCGCCCCGCTGCCCCTGCCGCATCCAACCTGGACGCAGCCGCCGGCACCTTCCATACCCAGTTCACGCTGAAGGACATTGGCGTGCCCGCACCGATTGAGCTGCGAGGCATTGACAGCCGGCACGACATCTACTTTGCGATGCCGCAGAACCAGGTGGCGAAGCAGGCCACCCTGCACATGATTTATCACTTTTCTCCAGGGCTGATTGCAAATCTCAGCCACATTAAGGTGATGATCAACGGCACGCTGTTTGCGACCATCCAGGCACCGCAGCAGGGAAGCAGCCGAGACGCAGTTCTGGACCAGACGTTCAGCATCCCGGCCGAGTTGCTGGTGCGTAACAACCAGTTGACCTTCGAATTCATCGGCCACTATGTGCTGGTGTGTGAAGATCCAGCCAACACGGTGCTGTGGTCGCGCGTCGATAACAACTCGACGCTTGATGTCTCTGGCAACCTGCTGCCGCTCGCCGACGACCTCAAGCTGCTGCCGCTGCCCTTCTTTGACTCAGCACTGACGGCACCCCCTTCAGTGCCGATCGCCTTTGCGGCGGTGCCTTCGCAGAAGGCACTTGAGGCTGCAGGCATTGTCACTTCCTACTTTGGCATGCTTGGCGACTACCGCGCGATGCGTTTTCCGGTGTCGATCGGTGCGCTGCCCGCCGGCAACGTGGTGCTGCTGGCCGAGAATGCCTCGCTGCTGCCGACGGCACTCAATCTCGGCGCGGCGGACAGTCCAACGCTGGCGGTGCGCACCAACCCGAGCGATCCGTTCAGCAAAGTGCTGGTCGTGACGGGTGCAAACCAGGACCAGATGCTGATTGCCGCGCAGGCTCTCGCGATGCAGTGGAACGGCCTGCAGGGGTCGACCGTGAGCATCAATGAGTTCACCGCGCCGCGCACGCGCCTGGCAGACGACGCGCCCCGGTGGGCGCGCACCGACCAGACCATCCAGCTGTGGGATTATGCCACGGCCGAATCGCTGCAGGGCGACGGTTCGGTGCCGCTGAACACCTACTTCCGCATTCCTCCGGACATCTTTTTCGCCAATAGAAATAACGCCGTGCTCTCGCTCGACTACCGCTACAATTCGATTCCCATCGGTCCCATCTCGAGCCTGCAGCTTCGCGCCAACAACGCCTATCTCGGCTCCCTGCCGTTGGTGCCGGCGCAGCAGGCGTCGAAGGTGACACGCGTGAAGATGGCCGTGCCGGTGGTGGACCTGCGGCCCTTTTCCAACTCACTTGCATTCGATTTCACCTTCCAGCTGCTCAAGAAACCAGGCTGCGTGGACACGACCCCGATCAACATGCAAGGGGCGATTCTTCGCGATTCCTACCTGGACCTGCGCGGCTCTGCGCACTGGGCGGCGATGCCGAACATCGAGCTGTTTGCCAACAGCGGCTTTCCCTTCACACGCTTTGCCGACCTGAGCCAGACCACGGTAGTGCTGCCGGACCAGCCGACGCCACAGGAGATCGAGCTCTACCTCGCGCTGCTGGGACACTTCGGCGCGGAGACGGGCTACCCGGCGCTGCGGGTGAGCGTGTCCAATGCTGAGGCGATGCAGCCGGGGGTCGATCGCGACTTCCTGGTGCTAGGCACGACCCAGGACCAGCCGGGGCTGGCCAAGCTCGCGCCGTCGATGCCCGTCTCCATCTCCCCGGACGGCATTCGCGTGCAGGATACGGAACAGCTTCTTCGCCCGCTGCGCAAGGCCTGGTGGAAAATTAAGTCCAGCGAAGAGCCGGTCTCCGGGCAGCTT
Source organism: uncultured Acidipila sp. (assembly GCA_964421715.1). Lineage (GTDB taxonomy): Bacteria > Acidobacteriota > Terriglobia > Terriglobales > Acidobacteriaceae > CAYQYM01. The sequence continues at coordinate 1,560 of CAYQYM010000292.1, read as the reverse complement.
GAGTCCTCGGGCACCCCCGACACCGTGATCGAGGGTATCGAGTCGCCTTTTTCCGCGGGACGCAGCGTCGTGGTTGTCACGGTCAAGGACGCGGGCACGGTGGATCCGTTCTTAACCAGCTTTCTTAAAAATTCACAGGCAAGCGACATCTCCGGCACAATCGCGGTGCTGCACGGCAAGGAATTCCAGTCGTTCCGCATCGGCAACCACGTCTATCACATCGGCAATCTGCCGTGGTGGATCGCCATCGAACTTTGGTTTATGCAGGTGCCCTGGACGATCGCCCTCGGGGTGCTCGCGGTCTCGTTCTTCTTCGCCGTGTGGATGCGTGCATGGCTGCGCCGCCGGGCCTGGATGCGCCTGCAGCTCCTGGAGAATTGACCTTGCTGTCACGCCGCTGGTCCTCTGCTGATTTGCGGATATCCCCGCTGCTCTGTCTCATCTTCTTGCTGACGGCTGCCCCCACGGCATGCAGCGCCGGGCAGTGGCCGCTCTGGCGGTATTACACCGCGGCATTTCTTGATGCGCAGGGCCGTGTGATCGATCACGCACGCGGCGACCTGACCACCTCGGAGGGCGAGTCTTACGCGTTGTTTTTTTCCCTGGTCGCCGATGATCGTGCGGACTTCGACCGCGTGCTCGGCTGGACTACGGAGAACCTGGCCGGCGGCGACCTGACGATGCGGCTACCGGCGTGGAAGTGGGGCAGGGCAGCAAGCGGCGCCTGGCAGGTACTGGACAGCAACAGCGCAGCGGATGCGGACCTCTGGATCGCCTATACGTTGCTTGAGGCCGGGCGGCTGTGGCAGGCGCCGCGCTACACCGAAACGGGCAAGCTGCTGGCCGCGCGCATTGCGCGTGAGGAGGTGGCTGCCTTGCCGGGCCTCGGGTTGATGCTGCTGCCGGGTGCCGAGGGATTCCACCTGGACCCGCAGCGCTGGCTGCTGAATCCAAGCTACGTCCCGATACCGGTGCTGATGGGCCTGAGCAGGCTGGCACCGGAGGGTCCGTGGGCGGCGGTAGCCGCCAACGTGCCCAAGCTGCTGGCGTCCTGCTCCCCCGGCGGGTTTGCCATGGACTGGCTGCGCTACGACGCGGCCAGTGGATGTGCGCCTGCGGCCGGGCCGGGACAGGCTGCGCCGGTGGGCAGCTATGACGCGATCCGCGTTTACCTTTGGGCCGGGATGATGCCGCATGCGGCGCCAGAGGCGGCGCTCATGCTCGAGGCGTTGCATGGCATGACGGATTACCTCGGCGCGCAGCTGGCGCCGCCTGAAGAGGTAAACGCCCAGGGGGCGGTTGTAAAGCCAGCAGGCCCGGTGGGCTTTTCCGCTGCCGTGGCTCCGCTGCTGGCGCGCACCGGCAAGGTGGCGGCGCTGTCGCACCAGGTCGACCGCATGACCGCACAGCGAGACGGCCGCAGCGGTCTTTACGGGCGGCCGCCCGCCTACTACGACCAGAATCTTGCACTGTTTTCCGAGGGCTGGTCGACCCATCGTTTTCGTTTTGCTCCGAGTGGACTACTGGAAGTTGGCTGGAGAAAGTCGTAATGGAGAAGCA
>CAYQYM010000291.1:0-3680 GCA_964421715.1 uncultured Acidipila sp. | reverse complement strand
CCTTTACGACTTCGAAGGCAACGTGGAAGAGAACTACCCGCTGCTTGAGGGGATTCCCGATGTAAACGAGCCCGCCAGCTCCTATCTCTGGACGAACCTGAGCCGCCACGGCAAAAGCATCTATCACTTCGGCGAGTTCATCTCCTCGAAGTTCTGCGACGACTCGGGCGAGGCGCCAAAGGACCGCGTTCCGCAGAACGGCACGCCGGAACCGAAGCCGGAGCGCTGCCCCAACCCTTACATAAAGCTCGGCAGCACCATCCCGCCAGAGTATGGAGGTGGCGTCAGTAAATTTCCCTGGAATATTCCGCGGATTTTCAAGAACACTGCAACCAAGCCCGAGCTCGAAGGCCACTTCGACCCGTATGGTGCGGACTTCAACATTCATTTTCCCGATCAGTTCCGTGTCGAACGCTTCCTCGCGCATCTCAGGCAGTGGAAGAGCGACCGCGCCGCCGGTCATGACACGATGCCGCAGTACATCCTGCTGCGCCTTTCCCAGGACCACACCGCGGGAACACGGCCTGATTCCCCCACGCCCAGGGCAGCCGTGGCCGATAACGACCTGGCGGTCGGTCGTGCCGTGGAGGCCGTCTCGCACAGCCCGTACTGGGACGACACCGCCTTTTTCATCCTTGAAGATGACGCCCAGGATGGCGCTGACCACGTCGATGCGCACCGCAGTATCGGTCTCGTCATCAGCAAATACTCGCCCCGCGCTGCCCGGCCCATGGTCGATCACAACTTTTACACCACGGTGTCGATGATCCACACCATGGAAGACCTGCTCGGCGTGCCGCCGATGAACAACAATGACGCCTTTGCTCCGCTCATTCAGCCTGAGTTTGCGGGAGCAGGGGATCAGCCTGCCTTTGACGCCGACTACTCGAACCGCGACAACGGCCTCATTTACCAGGCCAACGCGCCGCACGCGCAAGGCGGTAAGGAGTCGGCCAGGATGGATTTTCGCCACGAAGACCAGGCCGACCCGCGCAAGCTCAACGTCATCCTCTGGAAGGACGCGACGGGTGCAAAGCCCGTGCCCCCCATGCTGCTGCACCCGCACGGCCAACGGAAGGACGATGACGATTAGCTGACACAAGCCGGGCGCGCGGAGCGCCGTCCTCCCGTGCCTGGCCCACGTCCTTTTTCCAGGCAGCCTGTCCGTGTCCGGCAATTCCCGGGGAATACCCAAAGTAAACCGAAGACATTCTGAATTAGATTGAACTCTGCCTGTAAGACGCGATATACCCAGAGGGCTGGTTCACAGCACTTTTCGGGAGCCTAACCCACATGAGCAAGCCCGCGGCGCAGCAGTCTTTTCGGGAAGTGATGGATATCCGCCAGGCCGCAGACTACCTCGGCATCAGCCCCGACTCGCTTTACAAATACGCCTCCGAGGGTTTTGTCCCCGCCTTCAAACTGGGCAATCGCTGGCGCTTCAAAAAGTCTCTGCTCGACGAGTGGATGCATTGCCAATCCGGTGCGGGTCCGCGGGCCGCACCGGCTACTGCTGCCGTAAAGCCGCGTCAGAAGAAGCCCGCGCAGGCTGCTGCGCGCCCGCAGCGTCCGCCCCGCAGCTCCGTCCGCGGATAGCTCGGTCCAAACAAGCAAGCGCCTGCCGGGTGCTCCCGGCAGGCGCTTCGGTTCGGCAATTCTTCTTGTCTGGCGTCGCTACTTCAGCCGGTTCATGATCTCATCAAGCACCTGCTTTGAAGGGCGCGTGCGCGCCTGCGTCAAGGTGCCCAGCGGCTCATCCACCAGGTTCAGCAGGTCGGTAAAGCTGGGCTTTTTCGTATCGATATAAAAGACGCCGGTCAGCACCTCGCCCCTCTCGTGCGCTTCCATCAGCGCCTGTACGGCGGCAGTGCGGCTGGTCGGGTCGTAGTTCTGCTGCAGCTTGCGCAGGCGCAGATGCGAGCCGTCATGCATGGGCACGTCCAGCGTGGAGCCCTCATCGTAGTCGACGGCAATATCCTCGAAATGAGGAACGAAGCCGACCTCGGTGATGGCTTCCTCGTGCTCCTGCATGTATTTGTAGCTCTTGGTCGAGCCCTCGTGATCGTTGAAGGTGACGCACGGCGAGATCACGTCCAGCATCACCGTACCCTGGTGCGCGATCGCTGCCTTCAGCATGGCCAGCAGCTGCTTCTTGTCTCCTGAAAAGGAGCGGCCGACAAACGTCGCGCCGAGCTGGATTGCGAGCGAACAGGTGTCGATCGCAGGCAGGTCGTTGATGACGCCGGTTTTGAGCGTCGAGCCGATATCGGCCGTCGCGGAGAACTGTCCCTTCGTGAGGCCATAGACGCCGTTGTCTTCGATGATGTAGATGAGGGGCAGATTGCGGCGCATCAGGTGTACGAACTGCCCCATGCCAATCGAAGCTGTGTCGCCGTCGCCTGAGACGCCAAGGCCCATCATCGTTTTGTTGGCCAGCAGCGCGCCTGTGGCTACCGAGGGCATGCGGCCGTGTACGCTGTTGAAGCTGTGCGCGCGGGAGAGGAAGTAGGCCGGGCTCTTGGACGAGCAGCCGATGCCGGAAAGCTTCATCACGCGTTCAGGCTGCACGCCCATCTCGTAGAGCGCGTCAATAATGCGCTCTGAAATTGCGTTGTGGCCGCAGCCGGCGCAGAGCGTCGTCTTGCCGCCACGATAGTCCAGGATGGGCAGGCCGAGCCGGTTGACCTTGGGGTTTGGATTTGTAACAGTAGCGGTTCCCATTTAGATTCCCTCCTGCAGCAGCAGCTCATCCGTTACTGAGCGCGCGTCGATCGGCAAGCCGTTGAAGTGGCGAACACTGCGCAGCCGCGCGGCGTCCTCGGCCGGCAGGTCCAGCTTGAGCAGGCTAAGCAGTTGTGCATCTCGGTTCTGCTCGATCACGTAAACCCGCTCATGCGTGGCGACAAACTCGTGAATCTCCCGTGAGAACGGGTAGGCGCGTACGCGCAGGTAGTCGGTCTCGAGGCCGTACTCCTTCTTGAGCTGGTCGCGGCTCTCCGTCACCGCAAAATCAGAGGTGCCGAATGCGATGAGTCCGACCTTCGACCGGCCTGTCTGCACGACGAGCGGCTGCGGTACAAGCGTCCGCGCGGTCTCGAACTTGCGGTTCAGCCGCTCCATCAGGTTCTCGTAATCGTCCGGCTTTTCGGTGTAGAGCGCTTTCTCGTTGTGGCCGCTGCCACGCGTGAAATAGGCAGCCTTCGGATGGTCGGTGCCGGGCAGTGTGCGATAAGGAATGCCGTCCCCGTCCACATCGGCGTAGCGGGCAAAGCCGCCCAGCCGTTGCAGGTCCTCCGCTGTAAGCACCTTGCCGCGGTCCAGCGGCTTTTCAGGATAGGCGAACGGCTCCGACATCCAGTTATTCATGCCGAGGTCGAGATCGCTGAGTACAAACACCGGGGTCTGCAGGCGTTCTGCCAGGTCAAATGCCGCCATCGCGAACTCGAAGCACTCGTTCACGTTGCCGGGCAACAGCATCGGGTGCTTCGTGTCGCCGTGAGAGAGGTGGGCTATCGAGAGCAGGTCAGCCTGTGAAGTACGCGTGGGCAGGCCGGTCGAGGGGCCGACGCGCTGCACATCCACAATGACGCCGGGCAGCTCCGCAAAATAGCCAAGGCCGGCAAACTCGGCCATCAGCGAGATACCCGGGCCTGAGGTGGCCGTCATGGAGCGTGCTCCGG
>CAYQYM010000290.1:0-3703 GCA_964421715.1 uncultured Acidipila sp. | reverse complement strand
TCCCTGCACCTTCTGCATCATCCCCAACCTGCGCGGCAAATTCCGTTCGCGCCGCTTCGAGTCCATCCTCGCCGAGGCAGAGGCGCTGGTTGCAAGCGGCGTGCGCGAGATCACGCTGATCGGGCAGGACACGACCTGCTACGGCGAAGACCTTGGCATGAAGGATGGCCTTGCGCAACTGCTCGACCGCCTGGCGCAGATTCCTCATCTCCGGTGGCTCCGCTTCCTCTATGCCTACCCAAACCGCATCACCGGCCGGCTGCTTGAGACCATCGCCCGGCACGACAACATCTGCAAATATCTCGATGTCCCCCTGCAGCACGCCTCCGGCCCAGTGCTCAAGGCGATGAAGCGCGGCGCGAACGCTGAGATATTCCTCAGGACCATCGAAACGGTACGCAGCGCCGTGCCAGGCATCGCGCTCCGCACCTCGTTCATCGTCGGCTTTCCCGGTGAGACGGAAGAGGACTTCAAGACCCTCTGCCGGTTTGTTGAGCAGGTGCAGTTTGACTGGCTCGGCGTCTTTACCTACTCCGACGAAGAGGGTTCGAAGGCGTTCTCCCATGGCGCCAAGGTGCCAAAGCGCACCATGGAGCGTCGCCGCCGCCAGCTCATGGAGCTGCAGCAGAAGATCAGCCGCGTGCGCGCGCAGTCTCAGGTGGGCACGGTGGTCGAACTGCTGGTCGAGGGAGAATCCGCGGAGACGCCGCTGCTATGGGAAGGCCGCACGCCGCGTCAAGCGCCCCAGATCGACGGCAAGGTCTATATCAACGATTTCGGCTCGCATCACGCGCTCACGCCGGGCCAGTTCTACCGCGCCGAGGTGGTCGAAGCGCACGACTACGACCTCGTCGCAAGAATTCTCTAGTTCCCGTGGAGCGGTCCGCACATGGCTAAAGAATCCCTCCGCAAAAAGGCTCTTCGCTGCCCCACCTGCCGCTCGCTCGTGACCGCCAAAGACGAGGAGTTCCCCTTCTGCAGCGATCGCTGCCGCAAGATTGATTTGGGCAAGTGGGCCAGCGGCGGCTACCGTATCACGTCGCCCATCCTGGACCCAGAGGTGCTCGAGGGCCTGGCAGAGGGGCAGCGCCCTAGGCATGACGGCGAGGAGTGAGTCAGGCTCGCCTCGAACGAGGTGGGCGTGGGCGGCCGGCACCTTCTTCGGCGCGGGGCTTCTGCATCCCGGCCCGGGCACCTGGGGCTCGCTGGCCGCCCTCGGTCTGTGGGCTCTAACCGGGCACTGGCTGGCCGCTCACGCCGGCGCGTTGACGCTCGCCACCCTCATCGGCCTGTCGGTAGTTGTTGCGACCGGCATTCCCGCCGGCACCATCGTCGCACGTGAAAGCGGCCGTGAGGATCCCGGCCACGTCGTCATCGACGAGGTTGCGGGCCAGTGGCTCGCCTTGCTGGCCGCCCGCTTTGAATGGCGGCATGCTGTGGCAGCCCTCATCCTTTTCCGGGTCTTTGACATCCTCAAGCCGCCGCCCGCACGCCAGCTTGAGCGGCTTCACGGTGGCACCGGCATCATGCTGGACGACCTGGCCGCGGGCGCCTACGCCGCGCTCCTGCTGCTGGCTTTGCGTCGCTGGTGGTGACGCTCAAAGTAGCGCGGGTTAGAGTCCACTGACGACGGAAGCCGCCGCGTGCGCAATGGAATACCATGCTGCGTCTCATCTGAGAGACGACCCACCTCAACGTACCAGCCATTCGCGCCTCCCCCTTCTTCGAGTGCTTGTTTCGCCGCTGGGCGAAGCTGCCCTCAAGTGCCTCCGACGCCGCGCACTCACACGTCCAGGGCGGAAGCAGGCGCGCTAAGTCGCCGCTCTATCCTCGTGGCGCCCTTGCAGCGTCCATTGCTGACAACTGGAAACACGGCCCGCGATGTGGCACATTGGTGAGCACATGACCACACGTCGAGACTTCCTCGCCGGCAGCGCTCTGGTGTTGGCTGGAGCAGGCGTCAGCGCCGCCCAGACCGCCGAATCCGTAAAGTCGCTGCCCAACGCGATAAAGCCCGTCATCGTGACCCGCCAGACCGGAGACAACACCATTGACGACGCCTACCAGATGCTGCTGGATGGCGGCGACACGCTGGATGCTGCGCACCACGTCTGCCTGGGGCGGGAGAACGATCCAAGCGACCACAGCGTCGGGCTTGGTGGGCTACCCAATGAGGATGGCGTGGTCGAACTCGACTCGAGCTGTATGCACGGGCCGACGCGGGCAGCAGGCTCGGTCGGCGCTGTACGCAACATCCGCAATGTGTGCCTGCTGGCAAAGCTCGTGATGCAGCGCACCGCGCACGTGATGATGGTGGGCGAGGGCGCGGAGAAGCTGGCCGTGGCACATGGTATGAAGCGTGAAGAGCTGCTGACCGAGGATGCACGCAAGGTCTGGCTCATGTGGAAAGAGACGAACTCCAGCCGCGACTGGTGGGGGCCTGGCATGCAGGACCCGGACTGGAAAGACCCGAATCCGCCGGACGTAAAGCCGCAGGCCTCGCAGCCGCTGCATGGCATGTTGCGGTATGGTCCTGTCCCGCGTGTGCCCGGCCCGGAGTGGGCCGGCGAGATCGCCCGCCGGGCTCGGCGCTACTATGAGCTTGCCGCGGACTACTTCATCCCTGAGTCAAAACGCTGGTTCGCCGTGGAGCAGATGCTTTGGCCTACCACGGGAACCATCCATGTGAGCTGCGTGAATGCGCGCGGCGAGGTGTCGGGCGCCACCACCACCTCCGGCCTTGCCTGGAAGATCGCCGGGCGGCTGGGCGATTCGCCCGTGATTGGTGCCGGCTGCTACACCGATCAGGACGTCGGCTCGGCGGGTGCCACCGGTTCCGGTGAGGAGAACATCAAGGTAGCCGGGGCACACTCCATTGTCGAGCTCATGCGGCAGGGCTACTCGCCCAAAGAAGCGGGGCTCGAGACGCTGCGGCGTGTCGTTCGCAACTACAACGGCAATTCTGAAAAGATCCGTTATCTCGACATGATGTACTACATCGTCCGGAAGGACGGAGCCTATGCCGGCGTCTCCCTCTGGAGCAGCAACTCTATCGGCAAACCAAAGATCTTCGTCGTCCACGACGGCCAGAAGCGGGTCGAACCCTGCGCCTACCTGATGGAGGGCACCTACGCCTACTGGCCCCCATTCTGACATGCTGCGCCATGCTCCGGGTAGTACCGACGCAACTCCAGGACGATTAGTGGGTAAGTTCTGCAGGAGGCAAAACCATTCAAGTAACTCAGTATGCTTTTCTATGCACAAGCTGCTTAACAATATCGCTCTTATAGCGCAAGAGCAGGTGCTTAATTCGAGTCGGCGTCTATGGTTGCAACGGTGATTTGCTTGTGTGGGTAGTCAAGATAAAGATAAAAGCGTGACAGGAAAACGTTCCCAAGCGAACCTGCGACATGCTTCCAAGGCTGCGATTCACGCTCTGTAAGCTCAACATCCGCCTCCTCCTGGTCCAGCTCAAGGTCGCCCATCTGGACACCTCGCAATTTACCCCTGCTCAGCGCCGCATCTCCGCCGTAACCAATCGCACGGTCTGCCACGGTAGAAACGGGAGTTGCCAAAAATATATCCGGGTGCTTGGCCACAAACCAGGGATGCAGACTAATGGAGAATTCTGACCCCGTATCGATCAGGAAACTGGCCTTGACCCACTTCCCGTTGGCACGCCTGATCTTGAGCTGCACAAGCG
>CAYQYM010000289.1:0-3709 GCA_964421715.1 uncultured Acidipila sp. | reverse complement strand
TTGGGTGAGGATGGCTCGCCGGTTCAAGGCTCCCGTTCCGCATAGCAGTTGGGGAGCGCGGCGTCCCGTCAAGTGGAGCTTCACGCCTCCGGGCCTGCCTGTGGCTGTCGGGATCCACATGGGCCGCCTGGGACAGACCGGGGAGCAGCGCACGCTGGCCTCATGGCTGATGCAGCGCTCGCGGCTGGTTGAGCGTGGCGGCTATACCTTTCGCGTACCCTCGGCGTCTGACCGGCTGATGATTTCGACGCTGCAGCGCATGTATCGGCACTTCTACTTCAGGCTCTGCGATGTGGTGGACAGCGGACAACTGGTGGAGGCAGGCGAGGTGGACTTTGACGACCTGATGCGCTCGGCCAGAGAGGCTGGCATTTGGGAGGGCGTAGCCACGTACCTGGCGATCGTGTCGGACTACACCGAAAAGTACCGCGGCCGCGGCATCCAACTGCCGCAGTTTGTCCGCTCAGCGGCGCGCTTCGGCGGTGAGCACATCTATTTTGCGAAGAGCTTTCTCAGGGTGCCGCTTCTCCCGCAATCCGCGGCGCTCTACGGCTCTCAACTGGGCGGCATGCTGCGCCGCCGCGAGCTGCACAACAGCGCCCGACTGGGCCTGCTGCCCTGGCTGGCCACCGCCGCCGTGGTGGGGCAAAAGATCACCGGCAGCGACAAGGGAATCTGGTAAAAGCGCGGGCCTACTGCCGGGCCGGTGCTGCCTGTTGCGGCGTGCCGGCCGCGGCAGTGTTTGACGGGCTGCTCTCCTGCCCGGGGTAGTATCCGTTGCGCGTTCTCACGATAAGCCGGCCATGCTTCGGCGACTTAACCTCGACGTGAACCGTGCGGTAGCCGCGCTCGCTGGCAGGTTTGGTGGAGTGGTAGCCTACCGTGTACTGGTTGCGGATGTCGCGCGCTACTTCCAGCGCAATCTCGTTCACATCGCCGACGGTATGGGAAAAGTAGGCCAGGCCGCCAGTCTCGTTGGAGAGGGCGTCAAGCGCGTCATGGGCCTCGCGCACCTGCTGCTTGCTCTCGTCATTATCGAAGAGCAGTCCGATGGTGTAGACCACGGGGCCGCCCAGGCCCTGCACACGTCGGATCGCCTGGCGCAGGTTGAGACGGGATGCGTTATCGTCGCCGTCAGTCACGATGAGCAGCACCTGCTTGGGGTGTGTTGCGTGACCGGCAAGTTCAGCGGCCGAGGCTGCGACAGCGTCATACATGGCCGTGCCACCGCTGGTAGCCACGCGCATCAGTCCGCGTTCGAGCGCGTGGATGTCGGAGGTAAAGTCCTGGTCGAGGTAGGCGTCGTCGGAAAAGTTAACAACGAATGCGGTGTCCTGCGGGTTGGAGGCGCGCATCAGCGCGAGCGTCGCCGCGTTTACCACACCTCGCTTTTCGCGCATGGAGCCGGAGCTGTCAAGCACGATGCCAAGAGAGACGGGGAGATCCTGGTGACGGAAGGACGTGATCGTCTGCGGCGTACTGTCTTCCCAAACGTGGAAGTCGGCGCGATCAAGGTCAGTGACAACGTGACCCTTTTCATCGACGACGGTGCAATTCAGCAACACCTCGTTTACGTTGCGATAGAGGGTGTAGACGCCGTTTTCGGCCTTCTGTGCGATCTCGCCCGCAGCGGGCTGGCCCTTGCCCGTAACCACGGGTGGTGGTGGCGCGGGGGCAAGATCGCCCTCGGGAGAAAAGACCGGGTCGCGCTCCACATCAAGGTGGGGCTGCTGCTCGGGCCGGTGCGGGTCGTGCATTTGCTGAGAGCCGCTTTGCGTGCTCTGCGGCGAAGCCGGAGGCACGCTCTGTGCGCGCGACGGGTACGCCGCCCCGAAGCAGCACAGCAGAAAAAGGGAACTGTGAAGGATGCGGCTAAGTTGCAACGTTCTGCATTTCAAGTTTACTGGCCGGACGATCGAGGGCATAGCACTCCCTACCGCACCTGGGATGCAGAAAAGCGGAACGGCGTGGCCCGGCCTCGGCGAGAGAGAGGAAAAAAGGCTCAGGCCACCCGGCGAATATTGTCCGAACCGGTCTGATCGAGGTAGACCTCGCCTTCACGCTCGCGCAGCGGATAGGTCTCGATGCTCTGCTCGGCGGGCCCGGAGACGACGCGTCCCGTTCGCACGTCGAACTGTGAACCATGCCAGGGGCACTGCACGGCGTTGTCCACCAGCGCACCGTCACAGAGCGGTCCACCCTTGTGGGAGCAGTGGTCGGCAAAGGCGAACAGCCCGTGGGTGCTCTTGCCGACCACGATGCGCCGATGACGGCTGCCGCGCTGGTCATGCACGAGCAGCATCTGGCCATCCGCCAGTTCGCTCTGGTTGCAGAGCGGCTGATCGATGTTGGTGATGGTGCGCTCGACCAGTCCTTTGGCCTGGGCGTAGTGGCGATACACGCCGATTTGGTTCAGATAGCTCAGCGTGCCGCCCAGCCAGCCTGAGTAGCCGAGCACGAGTATCAAGACCGTAGAGATGGCCAGGGTGAGGTTTGATGGGCCGTGATCCGGCCCGCGCCGCAGATAGACCACGAAGAGGAAGGCGACCAGCACGGCCGTGTTCAGGAGGCCGTGAATCGCGCCGCGGCGCTTGGCACTTGAATTTGGCGGAACCACTCCGAAGTAGTCAATTGCGCCCGGCAGGGCGGCCAGCACGGCCCCGATGCAGCCGGCGATGACCAAGTAGTAGCCCGTGAGCTGAAGGCTGGGTGAGCCGGTCCAGCGGCCCAGCACATCGAAGACCCAGCTTGTCAGCCAAAGGCCAATGGGCAGCGTCACGAGCATGGGATGGATGGGGTGTGTGGACAGACGCGCGCGTGAACGCATTGGTTTAGCCCTCCGCTGATCTTAGAGGAGAGGCAAGGAAGACGGCTGGGGATGCTCGACAGGGGGAAGCGCGAGGGAGTGGAAGGCCGGGGCGCGGCGGAGTGCGGGCCGCGCCTCCCGGCTAATATATGCGAAAGTTGACTTCGACGTTGATCTCTACCGGAACAGGGTGGCCCTGGTATTGAGCCGGTTTGAAGCGATATTGCTTCACCGCCTCGACGGCCTTCTCGTCCAGCCCCATGCCCAGAGGCCGGATCACGCGAACGCGCTGCGGGTTACCCTGCGCGTCCACAATGAGGGAGACCACGACGATGCCCTGGTACTTGGCGCGCCTTGCCTCGTCGGAGAACTCCGGATCGACCGAGTAGATGACCTGTGGATTGGAGACGCCGCCGCCGGGATGATAAACTCCGCCGCCGGTGCCGCCGCCCGTGCCGGGACCTACGCCGCCGCCCGAGCCGGAGCCGATGCCGCCACCCGCGCCCGAGCCGAAGCCGGAGCCTGAGCCTCCGCCCTGCGAAGCCAGCGCCACCTGCGAGGACTGCGGGATGCCAAGGTTCGGAACTGTGGAATCAGGCAGCTTTACCTGCTGCGGCATGACGATGGTCGCCGGTACGGCGAGCTTTGGTTTCTCTATCAGCAGTTTCTGCGGGGGTGTGATCTGCTGCTTGTCAAGCTTCGGCAGTCTGCCCTTGGAGGCCTCCACCAGCTCATGCGCGCCGCCCCCGCCACCGCCGCCCATGGCGGTGGTCATCTTGGGTGCCATGGGCACGAACGGTGCTACGGTGACCGGGGTGACCTGCGCGTTCTTCAGTACGGGGCGGGTCTTGATCTGCCAATAGATAAAGAAGGCAATCAGCCCGATGACGACCAGGTGCAGCA
>CAYQYM010000288.1:0-3712 GCA_964421715.1 uncultured Acidipila sp. | reverse complement strand
CAGCTGGCCGGCCTTCATCCCCATCACCTTCGAGCTCAGTGTGCTGTTTGCGGCTCTGGCGGCCTTCTTCGGGATGCTGTGGTTGGCCGGCATGCCCGCCTTGCATCACCCGGTCTTCAACCTACGGCAGTTCGCCCGCGCATCAAGCGATCGCTTTTTTCTCTTCGTGGAGGCGGGCGACCTCTTTTATCAAATTGACGAGACACGTGAATCGCTGCGGCAGCTCGGCGCACTTGAAGTATGGGAGATTGAAGAGGAGGAGAGCGCGTGAACGTCACCCGGACCACGGCCTCCCTGCTCACTGCCGGAATTGCAGTGCTGCTCCTCGCTGGCTGCCGCCGCGACATGCAGGACCAACCGCACTACAAGCCGCTGGCGCCCAGCCGCTTTTTTACCGACGGCCGTTCGGCCAGACCTATCCCGGCAGGCACCATCGCGCGCGACGAACTCCTCCTTACCGATGCCGCGCACACTGGCACGCTCAATGGAGCATTTCTCAACCAGGTTCCCAAGCCGGTAAACAAGGCGATGCTGATGCATGGCCAGGAGAGGTTCAACATCTACTGCAGCCCATGCCACGGCCTGTTGGGTGACGGCAACGGCATGATAGCGAAGCGCGGATTCAAGTGGCCCGCCGACCTGCACACGGACCGTCTGCGCAACGCTCCGCCCGGCTACATCTACCAGGTGATTGCGAACGGCTTTGGGGCGATGCCCGGTTACTCCGAACAGATTCCGGCGAATGACCGCTGGGACATCGTCGCCTATATTCATGCGCTGCAGCTCAGCCGTCACGCCACTCCGAGCGATGTGCCCCCTGCAGAGCGCGGGCAACTGGAGGTCCGCTGATGCCGGATTACCGTCCCTCTCCCGATCTCGACCAGAGCCTCACGCGCTTCCAGACGGTTGCAGGCGCAGCAGGAGTGCTGCTGCTGGCCGTCTCCATCGTGGGCGCGTTCTTCACGCCGGCACAGTTCTTCCATGCCTATCTCTTCGGATATCTCTTCTGGCTTGGGCTAGCGCTGGGCTCCATGGGGCTGCTGATGACGCAGTATCTGACCGGCGGAGCGTGGGGCGTTGTCACGCGCCGCACCTATGAATCCGCCAGCCGCACGCTGCCGCTGCTGGCCGTGCTCTTCGTGCCGATCCTGTTTGGCGTCCCATGGCTTTACCCGTGGTCGCATAGCGAAAACGTGCTGCACGATGAGGGGCTGCATCACCGCAGCGGATATATGAATCTGCAGTTCTTCATCGTGAGAGCGGTGATCTACTTCGCTATCTGGCTGCTGCTTTCCTCGCTGCTGAACCGCTGGTCAGGCCGGCAGGACGAAGACGCGGCGGGCAGCAGCCCTCAACTGCACTCCATGCTGGAGCGCATCAGTCCGCCGGGGCTTATCCTCTACGTCTTCACCGTCACCTTCGCTTCGGTTGACTGGGCCGAGTCGCTCTTCAGCGACTGGTACTCGACCATCTGGGGCTTTCTCTTCGTCGCCGGCCAGGGCATTACCGCGCTGGGCCTCGGCATCCTCACCTTGTCGCTGCTGGCACGCTACAAGCCCTTCGCCGAAGTCGTGCATGCAAAGCACCTGCACGACCTTGGCAAGCTGCTGCTCACCTTCGTGATGCTCTGGGCCTACTTCTCGTTTTCGCAGCTGCTGATCGTCTGGGCCGGCAATCTGCATACGGAGATACCGTGGTATCTGCCGCGCTGGCATGGGCCATGGGCCGGCATGGGCGGTGCCATCGCGCTGCTCGAATTTGCGGTGCCTTTCTTCCTGCTGCTCTCGCGGCCGCTCAAGCGCAACTGGCGTGCGCTCTGCATCGTCGTCGGCCTGCTGCTCGTCATGCGCATCGTCGACCTCTACTGGATCGTCATGCCGGCGTTTCATCGCGCCTTCGCCTTCCACTGGCTGCAGCTCACCGTTCCGCTGGCCCAGGGGGGCCTGTGGACTGCGTTCTTCCTTTGGCATCTGCGGCGGCGGCCGCTGCTGCCGCTCGGTGCGCCAAACCTGCAGGCTGCTCTTGAACACGGCAGTTAATGGAGAAGCTGTGACTTTATCTCGCGGAAAGGAGCCACCGTGGCAACCATAGGACGGCACACGGACGTGCGGTACGAACACTCTGACATGGACGTGCGCAAGGTCAGCTATGTCGGGTTGGGTGTGCTCCTGGGCGTATTGCTCGTAGTGGGCATCGTGCATCTCGTCTTCTCGCATTTTGCGCGCCTCAAGATTCAGGAGAGTCCGCTGCCTCTGCCCATAGCGGCGCATGGGCGCCCTCTTCCGCCCCAGCCCACGCTGCAGGCCTCACCGCATCATGACCTTGTGGCGCTCACCAGCGCCGCGCAGTACGAGCTACACAGCTACCACTGGGCAGACCGCTCCAACGGCATCGTCGTGATTCCCATCGACCGCGCCATCGACCTCACTGCGCAGCGTGGGATACCGAAGTCGCCGCCGCCTGCCAGCCAGTTCGAGTACTACCGCCCGAAGGAGGGCGACCGTCTCACGGGCTTTGAAGAGCGCAAGGTGCCACAACCATGACGCAGCATCGGCGGTCTGGTCCACCTGCGCCGAGGTGTCCCGCGCACCGGCTTCTATGGCTGGCGATAACACTCCTGCTGCTGCCGCAGGCACCTCTTTGCGCCCAGATGTTTCCGCAGCAGCTACATGGTATCGGCATCGATCAGCACCTCGGTGCGCGGCTTCCGCTGACGATCCCCTTGGTGGACGCGAGCGGAAAAACGGTGCGGCTCGGCGACTACTTCGGGCGGAAACCGGTGCTGCTCATCCCGATGTATTACACCTGCCGCACGCTCTGCCATGCCATGCTCAGCGGTGTTATCGAGGGCGTCTCGCACATACCGCTGCGGGTTGGCAGCGACTTCGAGATTGTCGCCTTCAGCATCAACCCCGCAGAGACCCCGGCAGACGCAGAAAAGAAGCAGCTCGAGAGCGAGCGCAACTACGCCGGCCACACCGGCAGTGCGGGCTGGCACTTTCTTACCGGCACGCAGGCTTCTGTCACTACGCTCACGCATGTGCTTGGCTATCGCTACCACTACGACACGCAGACGCACGCCCTCTCTCATCCCGCCGGCATTATGGCCATCACGCCGGACGGCCGCATTGCGCGCTACTTCTATGGCGTAACCTATCAGCCTAAAGATCTGAACGCCGCTCTCGGCGCTGCCTCTGCAGGAAAGATCGGCAGCCCTGCCGGAGGCATGCTGCTGCTCTGCTATCCCTACAACCCCGCCACCGGGCGTTACGGCAATCTTGTACTCGGCATTCTGCGCGGTGCAGCCCTGCTCACGCTGCTGCTGGCCGGCGCAGCGTACATCTTCCTCTGGCGTTATGACCTCGCGCACTATCGGAACGAACCGTCACAGGAGCGCCCGCTATGATGACGCTGCTGGCTTTTCAGAGCTCCGTCCGTCCTGAGTACGACTGGTTTTTCTGGGTCATGGTGGTTATCTGCACCACGGTCGCCACCAGCATCGCCGGCTTCCTCCTCTACTCCGCATGGCACTATCGGCGCCGCGACCCGGACGAGCTGCCCGGGCAGCTCAAGAGCAATGTTGTTGCCGAATCGCTCTGGATCGGCATTCCCCTGCTGCTCTTCCTTGGCATGTTCTTCTACGGCACAAAGCTCTATTTCGACATGGAGCGTGCACCCGACAACGCCGAAACTATCTACGTGGTGGGCAAGC
>CAYQYM010000287.1:0-3714 GCA_964421715.1 uncultured Acidipila sp. | reverse complement strand
CGTCAGACCAGCGGCGGCCCGGCATAAGGCGCCCGGTGAACTCATCGACGATGATGACTTCAGGACCCTGGCATTGTCCTTCACTACGTACTGCACGTCGCGCTTGTAGAGATTGTGCGCCTTGATAGCCGTCTCGACATGGTGCTTGAAGTCCCAGTTCTCGGGGTCGGCGATATTGCCGATGCCGAGCAGCTGCTCGATCTTCTCCCAGCCCTCGTCCGTTACCGCAATGGTCTTGTGCTTCTCATCGACGACGAAGTCTCCGGTAAGAATCTTTTCCTCCCCGCGCTCGATCTCCTCGCCCTGTTCCAGCGATGGAATGATGCGGTTGACGCGGACGTACTTGTCGGTGGTCTGGTCGGTGGGACCGCTGATGATGAGTGGCGTGCGGGCCTCATCGATGAGGATCGAGTCCACCTCGTCCACGATGGAAAAGTAGTGGCCGCGCTGGACACAGTCGGCCAGTTCGAACTTCATGTTGTCGCGCAGGTAATCGAAGCCAAACTCATTGTTGGTGCCGTAGGTGATATCCGCGATATAGGCGGCCCGCCGCTGCGCGTCATCAAGATCGTGCACGATGACGCCGACCGTGAGGCCCAGGAACTCATAGACCTTGCCCATCCACTCGGCATCGCGCTTGGCCAGGTAGTCATTCACCGTTACGACGTGAACGCCGTGGCCCGCCAGCGCATTAAGGTAACAGGGCAGCGTCGCGACCAGCGTCTTGCCTTCACCGGTCTTCATCTCGGCAATTTTGCCCTGGTGCAGTACCATGCCGCCGATCAGCTGGACGTCAAAGTGCCGCATACCCAACACGCGGCGGCCCGCCTCGCGCACCACGGCAAAGGCCTCAGGAAGAATCTCGTTCAGAATCTGCTTCTCACGCGTCTTTCGCTGGTCCGCGTCTCCGGCGCCTTCCAGCGCGGAAGCGATGCGGGCGCGGAACTCGGCCGTCTTTGCGCGAAGCTGCTCGTCGGTGAGCTGCTGCACCTGCGGCTCTAGCGCCCCGATTGCGGCGACCACGGGCATCAGCCGCTTCACTGCACGTTCGTTACTGGTTCCGAATACCTTGGCGAGTGCACTACCGATCAAGACGGATTCCTTTGCATAGCTGCAGTCTGGCTGAGGTCACGCTCCTTCCGCGAGGGAGGAGAGCCGGGACACGCCGCGCATAACAAAAGCCCCCAGGAGCTATGGCCGCTCGCACGCGGATGCGCTTCCTCAGGGATGTGGCCTTAGTGTATCGCAGCCCGTCAGAGCAGCTTGCCCGCAGCGAGGTCGCGGACAAGGCCGCGGTCGGCGGCGAGGAAGTCAAAGGTGGGAAGCTCTTCGAGCAGGGTCCACCGCATTTCGTTGAATATCTGGTTGACGAGCTCGCCCTCATATTCGTGGACGGCGAAAAACTGCAGGTCCACAGCGCCGCCGTTGCGATATGCATGCCGCACATGAGCCACGCGGGCGCCAATGGTGGCGCAGATGCCAAGCTCCTCTTCCAGCTCACGGCGCAGGGCCTGCTCCGGCTGCTCGCCCGGCTCCACCTTGCCCCCCGGGAACTCCCACTTGAGCGCCATCGGCTGGTCGGGCCGGCGCTGGCACACAAGTACCTTGTTCCCGTCAAGGATCAAGGCGGCAACCACAAAGCGAACGGGCTTGCCTTCCGGGGCCGCTACCGTGCCAGGTTGTGGCCGAGTTCCCTCCACCTTCACTCTATTTTAGACGCTGCGGCAAGGGGCTGTGTAGCAGGAAGCGAGATCGTTAACCGCGGCGGGCTGCAGAAGGGGCGCTTCCCTTCAGCGTAAGACCCCTGAAACGGCGGTTTAACACTTGTTGAATCCCTGTTTTCCAATCCAGTAATAAACTTTAGTTTGCACCCGAGGTTACTTCGACCTTGCATAAGCTGAAACGGTGCTATACAAACGTGTCCGTACAAGATTGATGCAACACCTGCTCTGCTGAAGGTCATCACAGCGTTTTGGGGTACCCGGGTTCCGAATGACGGCTCAAATTCTTCTTGTAGACGACAATGCGGTGCAGGCGGCAACACGCTGCGCCATCCTTACGCGGGCCGGTCATTCCGTCCAGGTGGCTTTGAGCGGAACAGATGCGCTCCGCCAGCTGCTCCAGGGGCGCTATGGGCTGGTCATTACCGACCACATCATGCCACTGATGAACGGACCGGAATTTGTAGTAGCCTTGCGCGGCACCCATGGGGAAATTCCTGTGCTGGTGCTCAGTGGGCTGCCTGAGGCAGAGGACGAATACGAGGGGCTGGAGGTCATTTTTCGGCTAAAACCCTTATCCCCTGATGCGCTGATCAGCCTGGTAGCGGACCTGCTGCACCCGCCTTTAAGTCGCACGGCGTAGCCTTTTGGCAGAGGCCACCTAGGGTGGCCTCTGCTTGTGTCTGGTCAGGATGCCTTCTTTGCCTCCTCCTTACCCTCTGTTGCTCCCTTTTTGACTTCCTGGGCAGCCTGCTTGGCGCTGTTGACGGTCTTGCTGAACTCCTCCTTGATGCGCTCAGCCCCGCTTCCGCCCGAGGACTCGCGAGCAAAATCTTTATCGCTCGAATCCACCATATTCCCTCCTTGTTCCAGTCACCTTTATAGTTTTACCCAAGGTTCCCCTACATTCATCTCGGCTAAGTTTGTGCGATCACCAGACCGGCTCATTTTCGTCGCACTGCCCTGGTTAGATGATTACAATCCGTGAAGGCATGCCATCCGTATTCTCAACATTGCTTATTTGAAAGGTCCGACCTGTACTAATCCTGTATATCCAGGAGATTCGGCGTGATTTCCTGTTTCAATTTCCCTGTAGGGGTGAGGGAGCAGAGTGAAGCATTGTTGTCCAAATTGTAGGAATGTCGAACTGAACAGGATCGCGAGGCGGGGCTTCCTGCAGGAGCGTGTCTACGCCAAATTTGGCCTTTACCCCTGGGAATGTGCCCAGTGCAGGAACACCTTCCTGCTCAAGAGCCGTGGACGCAGTTACCGGCGCTCCGGCCCCAAGCCGGAGGGCGGCAAGTAGCGACCGGATCATGTCGGCTGCAATCCGCTTGCTGCACACGGCGGCCGGGTGCAGTCTAGTAGACTCAACTTCAGCATGAATCGGTGTTTCGCCGCCCTAGTTTTCGCTCTTCTCTTCGCTATGCCCGCTCTCGGCCAGGGGACTCGTCTCTGGCCGCAATCCCGCTATGAGGACTTCGACAAGGGCACGCCGGAATCGGTGGCCATTGACAGCCCCGGTGTGCTGACACCGGGGCCAGTGCTGAAGCCAATTGCCATGACGCCCTCGACCTACATCTGGTCCGCGGCCAGCGCCGCCGATAATGCGGTTTACCTCGCCACCGGCTCTCCGGCTACCGTGCTGCACGTAACGGCCGATGGCAAGACAGAGCGTGTCTTTACCTCGAAGGATCTCGGCGTACAGGTAGTACGAACCGGGCCCGACGGCGCACTCTATGCCGCCACGCTGCCCTCCGGGAAGGTCTACCGGCTAAAGCAGAACGATCGTAATCAGGATGAGACGGGCGCGACCGTGGTGTTTGACCCGGCCAGCGTACCGGCCAGGCCCAAATACGTCTGGGACATGCAGTTCGACGCCAAGGGCCGGCTTTACCTTGCCACAGGAGGCCCGGCCGGCATCTACCGCGTGAACCCGGCACGGCCTGGCGACAGGCCGGAGCTCTTCTTTCAGAGCGACGAGGTACACGTG
>CAYQYM010000286.1:0-3717 GCA_964421715.1 uncultured Acidipila sp. | reverse complement strand
TTGCGCTGGGTAAAAACACTGATCGGGGGTGAGGCGAACGGGCTCGGCATGGTGCACGCCGGTGCGGGCGCGAATGCAATGCTCGAGCATCGTGTTCTGTGCGGGTGTTGGAGTTTCAAAGCCTACCAGCAGCAGCTCACGCGGAAGCTGTGACGTGCTCTCGATGAGTTTATGCACCAGCAGGCTGCGGCTGAGCCAGCCGCGCCTGCGGCACTCCGCGTCAAAGCCGGCCGCCCAGTGCCGAAAGCGCTCCGCGTCATATTGCTGCCACTCCTCACGCCGGGAAAGATGTGCTTCGTGCTCTGAGAGCAAGGCGTAGGCGCGCTGCGCAAGTTCCGCCAGGGCGGCCGGGGAGACGACCAGTCCGGCGTCGTCCCGCTGCATGCGGATCCACACCGTCTTCTCCTGCAAGTCAGTGAGCAGAAGCTCACGCCGGGAGTCTGCGTGCCAGAGCCGTGTGAGCCAGTCCGGCCAGGTGAAGACCGGGGCTGTGGGCCAGCCGCCGCGTCCATTTGCGCGCTGCGCGCGGGCGTAGTTTAGCTGCACAAGACGGGCCAGCCTGGCGTTGGCCGTGAGGACGGTTGCGCCGCGCTCCAGCGCTGCGACAGCCTGCGCGGAAGGCGATGCAACGGGGTTCTGCTGAGGGGGCACAATGCGAGTGTAAACTGGCCTGTGAAAACCCTCACGGCAAGTTTTTGCGCCGCGGCGCTGCTGGGCTGCGCCCTGCTGCTGCCCGGGTGCAACCGGGCGGCTGCGCCTGCTCCTTCCACAGCGGTGGAAGATCCATCCGCAAAGTATTACCCGGTGCGGGGAAAGGTGGTCTCAACCGATCCGAGGCGCGGAGAGGTGGTGCTGGACGCGGCTGCGATTCCCGGCTTTATGGATGCGATGACGATGGCTTACAGGCTGGCCACGCCGAACATCTTGAGCGAGCTGCACCCGGGCGACAGCATTACGGCGACGCTCTCCGTATCTGACAAAGGCAATTCACTGGACCAGATCGTCGTGACGGCGCAGGCCAAGCCGGACTACAAGCCAAGCTTCTTTTATCACCCTATCCATCCGGGCGACCAGGTACCGGATTTCAAGCTGCTGAACCAGAGCGACAGGGTGATACACCTAAGCCAGTTCCGCGGCAAGGTGCTGCTGATGACGTTCATCTATACGCGGTGTCCGCTGGCGGATTTCTGCCCGAGGATGAGCCGCGGCTTTGCCAAGGTGAACCAGGCGCTTGCGCGGGACCCGGACCTCTACGTGAAAACGCACCTGCTGAGCGTGAGCTTTGACCCGGACTACGACACGCCAAAGGTGCTGCGCAGCTACGGCGGCGCATACACGGGAAACTATACGAATGAGCAGTTCAGGCACTGGGACTTTGCCGCGCCCTCGAAGGCGGACCTTGCCCCCGTGCTCCGGTTCTTTGATGTGGGGGCCACGCCAGAGCAGGACAAGACCATCACTCACTCGCTCTCAACGCTGGTGATCGGGCCGGACGGCAGGGTGGTGAAGTGGTATCCCACGAACGACTGGACGCCGGAGCAGCTGGTGACCGATGTGGAGCAGATCGTGAACGGGAAGCACGCATGATAGTGGTGTTGATGGGAGTGACGGGCACGGGCAAAACAACCGTGGCGCACGAACTGGTCTTGCTGACGGGCTGGCTCTTTGCCGAGGGCGACGACTACCACGGCGAGGCGAACCGCGCGAAGATGCACGCCGGCATCCCATTGACGGACGAGGACCGCCGGCCCTGGCTTGCATCGCTCCACGCGGTGCTGATGGGCTGGCACCAGCAGGGCAGGAGCGGCGTGCTGACCTGCTCTGCGCTGAAGCAGGCTTACCGAGAGACGTTGAGCGCCGGCATTCCGGCGGAGGAGTTGAAGTTTGTGGTGCTGACGGCGCAAAAGGAGCTGATTGCCGAGCGGCTGGCGGGCCGGCAAGGCCACTATATGAACCCCGCGCTGCTGGACAGCCAACTGGCAACGCTTGAAGACCCGAAGGACGCGATACACGTGGACGCCACGCCCGCGCCGCACGAAATTGCCATCAGCATTATGCAGAAGCTGAAGGTCAGCCCCAGCCTGGCAGGGCAGACGGAGCACGCGGCAGTATAGTTAAGCGGGAGGGTCAAGTTGGCCAAACTCACGATCACCTTCGGCGTAGTGCTCGTTCTGCTCGGCATCTTCACATACATGGCAACCGGCAGCCACGCTCCCACGTCGCTGATTCCGGCGGCGTTCGGCGTACTGCTTGCCATCTTCGGATTGCTGGCGAATACCCAGAACACCAGGCGGCGCGCGCTGTTCATGCACATCGCCGTCACGCTGGGACTGATCGGGTTTCTCGGCACCGTGAAGTCGATCTTCGACTATTTTCAGCTTGTGCGGGGAAGGCAGTTTGCGCATCCGGTAGCGGTAGAAGAGAAGGCTGCGATGGCAGGCCTGCTCCTGGTCTTCGTGGTGCTGTGCGTGCGCTCGTTCATAGCAGCCCGCCGGGCTCGGGCCTAGGACTCGGCGATGGCGCTACGCCCTGGCTCCTTGACCTCCATGCGCGCGGAGCGCAGCGGCGGTTCACGCGGCGTGCAGCGCGCGATGGCCGAGCAGACCAGGCGCAAGCCGGAGCTCGGCAAGGTGCTGCCGGAGGTGTGGAAGCTGGTGCGGCCCCGGCGCTGGCTGCTGTTTTCTGGCTTGCTGCTGGTAGCGGTGAATCGTGTGGCTGGCCTTGTGCTGCCGCTCTCAACGAAGTTTCTGATTGACGTGGTGCTGCGCCAGCATCGCGAAGACAAGCTGCTGCCGCTGGTGGCACTGGTGTTCAGCGCGACGGCCATCCAGGCGGTGACCTCGTTTTCACTGACGCAGCTTCTCTCAAAGGCGGCGCAGCGGATGATCGCCGACCTGCGCCGCCAGGTGCAGCAGCACGTCGGCCGACTCTCGGTAGCCTTCTACGACGCGAATCGCACGGGGGTGCTGGTTTCCCGCATCATGACGGACGTGGAAGGCGTGCGTAACCTGATCGGCACGGGGCTGGTTGAGTTTGTGGGCGGCCTGCTGACGGCGGTGATGGCTTTCGTGATGCTGCTGCGTTCGAGTCATCGGATGACGCTGGTCGTCTTCGCTGTGATTCTGGTTTTCGTGTTTGTGCTGCAGCGCGCGTTCAAGACGATCCGCCCCATCTTCCGCGAGCGAAGCAAGATCAACGCCGAGGTGACGGGCCGGCTTACCGAGTCGCTGGGCGGCGTACGCGTGGTGAAGGGCTACCACGCAGAGGAGCGGGAGGCGCGGGTCTTCAGCAGCGGCGTGCAGCGGCTGCTGGATAACGTGATGCGCTCGCTAACGGCGACGAGCGCGCTGAGCTTTGCGGCGACGACGGTACTGGGCGTGGTGGGCGGTATTGTCATGCTGATGGGCGGCCATGAGGTGCTGGGCGGCCGCATGACCACGGGCGGCTACTTCCAGTACACGGCGCTGCTGGCCTTCATGGTTGCGCCCGTATTCCAGATTGTGAATGTTGGCACACAGCTTACCGAGGCCGTGGCCGGGCTGGACCGCACAATGGAGATTCTCGGCGAGCGGGACGAGTTCAGCGATGCCGGGCGCACGGTTGCGCTGGGGCCGGTTCGCGGCGATATCGTGTTCGACGACGTGCGCTTCGCATTGGGCCCGGGTCAGACGGTGCCGGTCTCCTATACCACTATGCCCCTGCCGCAGAAGCGTGGAG
>CAYQYM010000285.1:0-3718 GCA_964421715.1 uncultured Acidipila sp. | reverse complement strand
GTGTGCTGGCGTGTCGCGAGTGGCGGTTTTGGCGGTCCGCGCGCGTGGGACGGGGTGTGAACCCGGAAGCCTTGGTCGCGTCGCACCCCTACAGCTCCTCCGGCCTGCGCGAGCACAAGTTGGGGGTTGATAGTGGCCTGGCCCGTGCCGTCTATCAACGCGCCGCCAGGCTGCCGTGGATTGAGGCGGCGGGCGTCAGCGTACACATCGGCTCGCAGATTCGCTCTGCCGATCCGTTTGGCGCGGCCGCCGAACGCGTAATGGAACTGGTAGCGCTGCTGCGCCACGACGGTTTGAAGATAACTTCCGTCGACCTTGGCGGAGGACTGGGCATTGAATACGGGGCGGAGCACAACTTCAATCCGTGTGAGCGTGTCACCGGGTATGCCGCGCATCTGGTACGCGCACTGCGCACCACTCCGGATATTGAACTGCTGCTGGAGCCGGGCCGCTTTATTGTCGCGCAGGCCGGCGCACTCATCAGCCGCGTGCTTTACGTAAAGCAGAACGGCGCGAAGACCTTTGTCGTGACGGACGCGGGCATGAACGACCTGATCCGCCCGGCGCTCTACCAGGCGCACCACGAGATTGTGCCCGTGGTGCGGCGGCGTGGCGTGCGGCGGCAGAGCGTGGACGTGGTTGGACCGGTTTGCGAGACGGGAGACTTCTTTGCGCGCGACCGCGCACTGCCCCGGCTGCGCGAGGGAGACCTGGTTGCGGTGCTCGATGCCGGTGCCTACGGCATGTCGCTGAGCTCGAACTACAATACGCGCCCGCGTCCCGCCGAGGTGCTGGTGCAGGGCGCGCGGGCAAAGCTGGTGCGACGGCGTGAGAGCATGATTGACATGCTTGCCCCCGAGCTGAGCGTCTAGGCGGGCCGCCTGCTACGAAGATGGCCGACACAGCGCCTGCAGGAGACGGGCGAACTGCTCCAGCGTGAGCGACTCCGCCCGTGCTTCGGAGTGTATTCCTGCACTGTCGAGACCTGCGGACACAGCCTCTGCGCTGTAGCCGGCCGCGCGCAGATTGTTGCGCAGCGTCTTCCGCTTATGCGCAAAAGCCGCGCGCAGCAGCCGCAGCAGCCCCGCAGGTTCTACCCCGAGCGCGTCGAACTTCGGCGACATGGTGAGCCGCAGCACGCTGGACTGCACCTTCGGCGGCGGTTGAAACGACCCAGGCCCAAGCGTGAAGAGCAGCTCCACATCGGCATACAACTGTGTCGTCGCAGAGAGCATGCCGTAGTCGCTCGAGCCGGGGAGCGCGGCCACGCGCTCAGCCACCTCGCGCTGCACCATCACTACCGCGCGGTTGATCCGCTCGTGCTGGCGATAGAGGTGCAGCAGGATGTCTGACGTGATGTAGTAGGGCAGGTTGCCCACCACGGCGAGGCGCTCACCGGGCGCAGCAAGTGCGCCCAGGTCGGTAGTAAGCACGTCTTGTGCGAGCACCTCCACGTGTGGGGTTCGCGCGAAGCGTTCGCGCAGCGCCGCTGCAAGCGCATTGTCAAGCTCGATGAGCACCAGCCGCTGTGCGCGCTCGGCCAGCAGGCCGGTGATGGCGCCTCGGCCCGGCCCGATCTCGACGACGGTGCACGCGGTAAGGTCCCCGAGCGCTTCCGCAATGGCGTGCGCGGCTCCCTCGTCCACCAGAAAGTTCTGGCCCAGTTTCGGTTTCTGCGGCATCTATGCTCGAAGAGTAGGAAATTGCTGACCGGCGCAGGCACGATTAGACTTGCGCTGGCAACACAATTCATCATACGAACAGGATCGGAGCCGGCGTCGAATGCACATCGTCTTTGCTGCGTCAGAGTGTGTCCCCTATGTGAAGACCGGAGGCCTCGCTGATGTGATAGGAGCGCTGCCGAGGGAGATCGCGCGCCTCGGTCATAAGGTTTCGGTCTACATTCCGCTTTACCGCCAGGTGCGCGCGAGAGTGAAGGACACGAAGACCGCTCTCGCAAGTGTCACGATCCCTTTCACCTACTACAACCGATTCGTGCGTATCGTCGACGGAGGCCAGCAGGATGGCGTGCAGTTTTACTTCGTGGACTGTCCCGAGCTCTTCGATCGCGAGTCGCTTTATGCCACGCCCGGCGGCGACTACCCGGACAACTGGGAGCGCTTTGGCTTGCTGAGCCGGGCCGTGCTCGAGGCCAGCAAGCAGCTCGGCGTGCCGGATATCTTCCATGTCCACGACTGGCAGACCTCCATGCTGCCGGTTTATCTGCGTACGGTCTACTACTTCGATCCCATGCTGCGCAAAACCGGCACGGTACTCACGATTCATAATGCAGGTTACCAGGGCTGGTTTCCGCCGCAGACGACGGAGAGGCTGCTGCTGCCGTGGGACGTCTTCACCATGGATCGCGTCGAGCAGTACGACCTGTTCAATTTTCTCAAGGGCGGCATCGCCTACGCCGATGCGCTGACGACCGTAAGCCGCAAGTACGCGGAAGAAATTCAGACCACTGAGTTCGGCAACGGACTGGAAGGCATCCTGCACCGGCGGGCAAGCGACCTGTTCGGCATCCTGAACGGCGTAGACTACGGCAAGTGGGACCCGGCGCGCGACGGCAACATTGCCGCGCACTACACCGCGGAAGACCTGTCCGGCAAGCAGGAGTGCCGCCGCGACCTGCTGCACGCCTTCGGCATGCCGCACCTTGAGGACGGGGCCGCCGTGCTCGGCATCGTCTCGCGCTTCGCCACCCAGAAGGGTTTCGATCTGATTGCAGACATTGCCGAGCCGCTGGCCGGCAAGCCGGTCTTCCTGGCCTGCCTCGGCACCGGCGAGCCCTATTATGAGCATCTCTTCCGCGAGTTGCAGCTGCGCTACCCTGGCAAGATTGCGGTGCGCGTGATGTATGACGAGACGCTGGCGCACAAGATCGAGGCCGGCGCTGATATCTTCCTGATGCCCTCGCGTTATGAGCCCTGCGGACTCAACCAGATCTACAGCCTGCGCTACGGCACCGTGCCGGTGGTGCGCGCCACTGGCGGGTTAGACGATACAGTAGAGGAGTGGAATGGCTCGGAGGGCACCGGGTTCAAGTTCCACGGATACGAGTCGCGCAACCTGCTGGCCGCCATCGAGCGCGCGCTTGAGGTCTTCAAGGACAAGCCCCAGTGGCACAGGTTGATGCGTAACGGCATGAAGCAGGACTACTCCTGGAGCCGGCCTGCAGCCGAGTATGTGAAGATTTACGAAGAGGTCGCGCGGCGGCGGAGCTGAGTTGAGAAAGGCGGCCGCTGTGAAACGGCCGCCCCGCATTAGTTACTCTGATTCAACCGCTGGCTCAAAGAGAGATCGACCAACGTATAGTTCTTTGGACTTGCAAAGAAGTCTTCTGGAACGGTGACAGAGTGAGCGACGGATGTGATGCTCTGGGTCGAAGTTCCAGCAGGAGAGGAATGGACCAGCCGCCCTACGAACTGGTCGCCTGTTGCCGAATCTGTGCAGATCCAGTCTTCGAGTGTGACGCCCCGGTCGAATGTATTTAGATACCCTTCACACTGGAACCCGTTAATGCGAGATGTTCCAAGTGACTGCTTGCTGCCTCTCTGACCATAGTGACCCTCTTTAGTTGCAGAGAAGACTCCTTGCATGCGGGTGACCATTTTCTTCTCTGGATATATCTCTTCTGAGAAATCCAGGGGTTCGCTGTGACCTGCCCCCTTTTTCTCAGCCAGCCATAACCGGAGTTTCTCGGTTCAGGTTT
>CAYQYM010000284.1:0-3725 GCA_964421715.1 uncultured Acidipila sp. | reverse complement strand
CACGACCGTGCGTACGCTGTGGCTTTGGGCCGCCGCCGGCAGTCTGAAGCGGCACGCAGGCGGGACGAATAGCTTCAGCTCGCCCGGCTTCAAATTCTGCATCGTCGGCGTGATGCTAACCAACTTGCACCTGCCTTATTCTACGCTGCTCATGCTGGTGAGCGCCTTCGCCGGGCGCGAGCCCGTGCTTGCGGCTTACGCGCACGCGGTGCGGCAGGGGTACCGGTTCTTCTCCTATGGAGATTGCATGCTGCTGCTCTGAGCCTGCAGCAGGCGATAGACTTTCTCCGTATGCCTGCTGACGCCAAGCCGCCCGTATTCCTGCTGGACACGATGTCCTTTATCTTTCGCGCCTACCATGCCATGCAGCGGCAGAGGCCCATGTCGACGCGCACGGGCGTGCCAACGGCGGCGGTTTACGTCTTCGTGAACATGATCAACAAGCTGCGCCGCGACTTCGCTCCCGAGTACTTCGCCGCGGTGTTTGATGTGAGCGCGCCGGTCTTTCGCGATGCACGGGCGAAGGAATTGACAGCGGTTAAAAAGTTCAACATCAAGACGCAGCAGTTTGAAGAGGTGGAGTACGGCGGCTACAAGGCGAACCGCACCGAGATGCCCTCTGACCTGGTGCAGCAGCTTCCTTACATCCGGCGTGCGCTGGAGGCCTTTCACATTCCCATGCTTGAGAGCGCCGGCTACGAGGCCGACGACGTCATCGGCACGCTCGCAAGGCAGGCAGCGAGCGCCGGCCACTGCGTCTTCATCGTCTCAAATGACAAGGACATGCTGCAGCTCGTTACCGGCGAGGTGAAGGTGCTGAACCCGATGAAGGACAACCTTGTGCTGGACCCGGCCCGGGTGGAGGAGACGCTGGGCGTGCCGCCGGCCCGCGTGGTAGACGTGATGGCACTGCGGGGCGACTCGATTGACAACATTCCCGGCGCGCCGGGAATCGGCGACAAGGGCTCCGTTGAGCTGATTCAGCAGTTCGGCACGGTGGAGGCGGCGCTCGATCGCGCAGATGAGGTAAGGCGCAAGATCTATCGCGAGTCGCTTCAGAATAACCGCGACAACATCCTGCTGAGCAAGGAGCTGGTGACGATCCACTGCGAGGTGCCGATCGAGCTTGATCTCGCCGCGATGCGCACGCAGGAGGCGGACCCCGAGGCCTGCCGAGCGTTGTTCACCGAGCTGGAGTTCACCACGCTGCTCAAGGAGCTCGCGCCGACCGCACAGTCGGTGCCTGCGGAGTTTCTGCTGGAGCCCACGCCGGAGCAGGTGAACGAATTTTTCGCGCAAGCACGCAAGGCCGGCTTCGCAATCGCATTCCCTGCCGGCGAGGAGCCTGAAGGCGAGCAGGCGGTTGAGCCGGAGGCGGACGCAGAAGAGCTGGAACCGCAGCAGGGCAGCCTTTCGCTGTTGAGTGCTGCGCCTGCCGCGGACGCGGTTTCCTCAGAGATGCGGGAGCCGCTGGCGGGAGTTGCCGCAACTGCGGGGCGTGCGCTGCTGCTCAAGGTCAGCCTGCTGAGGGATTTGCTGGAAGACGAAAGTATTCCCAAGTTTCTGCATGACCTGAAGGGTGCGCTGCGCCTGCTCGAACGGCAGAGCATCACACTCCGAGGCGCTGCCGACGACATCATGCTTCACTCCTATCTTGTGAATCCGACGCACACTACGCATCGGCTCTCCGATGTCGCGGCTCGGTTCAGCAATACTCCCCTGCGGGAGAGTGGCGAGGCAGCGCCGGCAGAGGCCGCGCACTCGGTGCTGGCGCTGGCTCCGGTGCTACGCCAGGAGGTGGACGCGCTCGAGGCGCGCAGGGTCTACGAGGAAATAGATCGGCCGCTGGTTCCGGTGCTGCTGCGAATGGAAGAGGCCGGTGTACGCATCGACTCCGCCGTGCTGGACCGGATGGCTGTGCGGCTGGCCGACGACATGCAACGGCTCGCGGAGCAGATCTACAGCGAGTCCGGTCACCGCTTCAACATCAACTCACCCAAGCAGTTGGGCGATGTGCTGTTCAACAGGATGGGCCTGCCGAAGCCGCTGAAATATGGAAAGGGCAAGGTGGTCTCAACCGCGCAGGATGTGCTCGAAGAGCTTGCGCTCACCAATGACGTGCCCCGGCTGGTGCTTGAGTACAGGCAGCTTGCCAAGCTCAAGTCCAACTACGTCGATTCCCTGCCGCTGCTGGCCGATGCCGATGGCCGCGTGCACACGACGTTCAACCAGGTGGGCACGGCCACAGGCCGGCTCTCTTCGACTAACCCGAACCTGCAGAACATCCCCATCCGCACAGCGCTGGGACGTGAGATTCGCGCCGCGTTTATCGCGGCACCAGGCAACGTGCTGCTCTCGGCAGATTACTCGCAGATCGAGCTGCGGCTGATGGCGCACTTCTCGGAGGATCCGCTGCTGCTCGACGCCTACCGCACCGGCAAAGACATTCACACGCTCACGGCATCAGAGGTCTTTGGCATTGCGCCGGGGCAGATGGACAAGGAGACGCGCAACCGCGCCAAGGCAGTGAACTTCGGTATTGTCTACGGCATTTCGCCGTTTGGACTGGCGGCACAGCTTGGCATCGACCAGCATGAGGCGCGGCTCTACATCGACACCTACTTTGCGCGGTACGCCGGGGTCCGCAGCTACATTGACCGCGTGCTCGAGGAGACGCGGCGCGAGCAGCGGGTGCGCACCATCTTCGGCCGCGTGCGGCCGATCCCAGACATCCAGAGCCGCAATGCCAACCTGCGCGGCTTTGCCGAGCGCACGGCGGTAAACACGCCGCTGCAGGGAACGGCGGCCGACATTATCAAGGTTGCGATGATCCGCATCGACGAGCAGCTAAGGGCCAGCAGGCTGCGGACGCGCATGACACTGCAAGTGCACGACGAGCTGCTGTTCGACGTTCCAGAAGACGAGCAGGAAGCCGTGCAGGAGTTAGTGAAGCGGGAGATGGAAGGCGTGGTGAAGCTGAAGGTGCCGCTCGTAGCCGACTGCGGTGTGGGAGCGAACTGGCGAGACTTGTAGCAGGATGGCTGCGAGCCAGTGGAGCATCTCCACTGGCCCCGGAAGTACGCCATCAGGCGCGGCTAAGGTAGGCGCCTTCTGCCGTGTCCACGCGGATCTTCTCGCCCTCGTTGATGAAGGGCGGCACCTGCACCACGAGGCCGGTCTCCATCTTGGCTGGTTTCGTAACGGACGAGGCGGTGGCCGACTTCAACCCGGGTTCGGTCTCAACCACGGTCAGCTCGACGGTCTGCGGCAGCTCGATGCCGACCGGCACTCCGTCATGCGAGGAGACCTTGATGAGCAGGTTGGGCGTCAGGTATTCGACGGCGTCCCCCAGCGTGTCGCGCTTGAGATGCGTCTGCTCGTAGTTCTCCGTGTTCATGAAGTAGTAATCGTCGCCATCGTTGTAGAGAAACTCCATCGGCGTCTCGTCCACGATGACGCGTTCAATCGGATCGGGCGAGCGGAAGCGGTGCTCAAACATTGCGCCGGTGCGCAGGTTGCGCAGCTTGGCCTGGATGAAGGCGCGCAGGTTGCCGGGGGTGCGGTGTTCAACGGAAAAGACCGCATGCAGCTCGTTGTTGTGCTTGATGATCATGCCCGGGCGCATCTGTGTGGCGGGTATCGCCATAACGTAAAAACTCCTTGCGTTTGCTGGTTAAAGAGAAGTCTGGCCTAATCTTCGATTGTAGCCGAAGGCAGCTCCAGCC
>CAYQYM010000283.1:0-3795 GCA_964421715.1 uncultured Acidipila sp. | reverse complement strand
GCCCACCACCAGGCCCTGGTCGCGCAGCAGCTCCGTGTCAAAGGCCCCCAGGTCGATGCGCAGCCTCTTCTGCGCGATGTACTGTTTGCTCAGCCCGGTGTAGCGCGCCAGCTTATCAATTACAGACTGCCGCTCCGCGGCGGAGAGCGCATCCCCTTTCTGGAGCGCCGCCGTGTACTCGCCGCTGGCAAATGCCTCCACTTCCTTGCTGAGCGCTGCCGGGTCGGCGCTTAGCTCGGGCGCGAGCTTCTTATGGTAGGCCGCCGTGAGCGCGTAAGTCGGCAGAATAAGCGGGTAGGGCAGGTCGTTTCCGCGGCGGAACTCGAGCGTCTCGAAGTTCATCACCGTCGAGATGAGGATGACGCCGTTGAGCGCGATGCCGTGGTCCACCAGGTAGCCGGAGAGCCCGGCCGCGCGCGTGGTCCCATAGCTCTCGCCCGCAAGATAGAGCGGCGAACTCCAGCGCGAGTTCTGCTGCAGGTACATGCGGATGAACTCCCCAAATGCAGCGATGTCACCTTTCACACCCCAGAATTTCTTGCCCAGCTCAGGGGTCGCCGGCCGGCTGTAACCGGTGCCGATCGCGTCGATGAAGACCAGGTCGGTCTTGTCCAGCCAGGTGTAGTCGTTGTCTTCGAGCTTGAAGGGCGGCGGCGGCATCCTGCCGTCCGGCAGCAGCTTGACCCGCTTTGGCCCGAATGCGCCCATGTGCAGCCAGACCGTGGCCGAGCCCGGGCCGCCGTTAAAGGCGAAGGTGACGGGGCGGCTGGTGTTCTGGCCCTCCGCCGTGTACGCCACGTAGAACATCTCGGCCTCAATCTCACCCTTGTCATTGCGGATGGGCATGCGCCCCGTGGTGGCGGTGTAGCTGAGCGTGCGTCCGGAGACGGTCATCCGGTGGTGGGTGATGACCGGCTTCTCTTCGGTCATCGGCGGCGGCGCCTCAGGCTTGGCAGCAGGCGGCGGGGCGGGCGCAGGTGCCTGCGCAAGGCAGGGTGTGTATACGGCGGCTGAGGCAGCAAGCAGTAGCAGGGCAGGGATCGTGCGGCGCATTGGGTCTCCGGGTCCGTCTCAGGTGGAAGACCCATACTAATGCAGCCGCTGCTCGTCAGGCGGCCAGCTTCGATGATTCCAGGTAGGTTGCCGCCTTGCGCAGGTCCTCAATGAACAGGTCTGTTTCAATTCTGCGGCTGCGGTCCTCCGTGGCCCGCAAAATCGCCGAGGGGTGAATCGTCGTGAGGATGGGCGGATATTGCGGCAGCGTCATGATCTCTCCGCGATGTTGCGTCACGCGGAAGAGCCGGCCCATGAGCGACTGCGCCGCAGTCGCACCCAGGCATACGATGAGGCGCGGCCGCACGGCCGCCACCTCGGCCTCAAACCACGGTCTGCAGGCGGCGACCTCCACCGGATTCGGCTTCTGGTGAATGCGCCGCTTGCCGCGCGGCTCCCACTTGAAGTGCTTCACGGCGTTGGTCACGTACACCTGCGAGCGGTCAATCCCGGCGGCATGCAGGCAGTGGTCCAGCAGGCGTCCCGCAGGACCGATAAAGGGGCGGCCCTCCTCGTCTTCGCGGTCGCCAGGCTGCTCACCCACCAGCATGATCTCGGCGCGGTTTGTACCTTCGCCAAAGACGGTCTGCGTGCCCGTGAGATAAAGGTTACAGCCGCGACAGTTCTGCGCCGCCTCACGCAGCACCTCGAGCGAGGTCGTGGCAGGAACGAAGGGAACGGCGGACGGTTTGCGCTTGGGGGGACGCGACATGTTGACGTGAGATGCAACACTGTTAACTTTGGCGGCATCGCGGTGCGGAAAAAATATAGCGCGCCGCGGCGGCTGAAAGGCGACTGCTCGGCGGCCTTTCGGGTAGGATGTCGGGTTGCCTATGATGCATTTCCGGAAACCGCTTGAGGGCATCGACCGTCCGCAGATGGAGGCCGATGTCGTGATCGTCGGGGGAGGCCCGGCCGGCATGGCCTGCGCGCTCCGTCTCTCGCAGCTTATTGACCCGCACAACGCCGCGCACCCTGAGACGCCGCTCTCGAAGGAAAACATTTGCGTTCTCGAGAAGGCGCTCGAGGCCGGTCTGCACTGCCTGTCCGGTGCACTGCTCGATCCGCGGTCGATGCGAGAGCTGCTGCCCGGCTTTGAGAGCGAGGCACCGCTCGAGGCCGAGGTCACGAAGGAATCGGTCTACTTCCTCTCCGCAGACAAGGCCCGGCGCTTTCCTGTTGTGCCGCCGCCGCTGCGCGATCACGGCAATTATGTCATCTCCATCAGCCGGTTTGTTCGCTGGATGGCGCAGAAAGTGGAAGAGGCCGGCATCACGCTCTTCACCGGCTTTGCCGGAAGCGAGCTGTTGTGGGAGGGCGATGCCATAGCGGGAGTGCGCACCGACGATAAAGGTGTGGATCGTGAGAACCAGCCCAAGGCCAACTTCGAGCCCGGCTACGATCTGCGCGCAAAGCTCACCATCCTGGCCGAGGGCACGCGCGGCAACTGCGCCAAGCAGCTCATCACGCGCCTCGGGCTTGAAGACCCGCAGCATGCACAGACCTACGGCATCGGTATCAAGGAGCTGTGGGAGATTCCCGCCGGCCGCGTCGCCAAAGGCGAGGTGATCTACACCATGGGTTACCCGCTGACTACACGCGAATATGGCGGCGCGTGGATTTACGGCATCAGCGAGACCGAGGTCTCGATCGGGTTCGTGACGGGGCTCGACTACGAAGACCCGCGCACCGACCCTCACCATGTCTTCCAGGATTTTAAGCAGCATCCGCTGGCGCGCCGTATTCTCGAAGGCGGCAAGATGGTGCGCTACGGCGCGAAGACGCTACCTTACGGCGGATGGCTTACCATGCCGCGCATCTACGGCGATGGCTGGATGCTGCTCGGCGACTCGGCCAGCTTCCTCAACTCGCAGCGCCTCAAGGGCATTCACCTGGCCATCAAGAGCGGCATGCTGGCCGCGGAGACGGCCTTCGCGTCCATGCTCTCAGGCGACAGCAGCGCGGCCCGGCTTGCGAGCTACAAGCGCGCCGTCGACGCGAGCTGGATCCGCGAGGAGCTCTACCCCGTGCGGAACTTCCACCAGGCCTTTGCGCACGGACTGGTGGACGGGCTGCTGCGCGCTGGCCTGCAGCAGGTGACGCGCGGAGCCAACCTCGGCCCGGATTCACGCAACACCGCCGGCTACCTGCACATGCGGCAGGTTGATTCGCTGAGCGTATGGGGAGATAAACGCGAGCACTTCCTGGGTAATGCCACGGGCGACGGTAAGCTGACCTTTGACCGACTCACGGACGTCTACCACTCCGGCACGCGGCACGAGGAAGATCAGCCCATACACCTCGTCGTTCGCGACCTCGACATCTGCCACGGCCGTTGCGCGAAGGAGTATGGCAACCCCTGCCAGTACTTCTGTCCGGCAGCCGTCTACGAAATGGTGGGAGACACCGCGGCCGACAAGCACCTGAAGATCAACTTCACCAACTGCGTGCACTGCAAGACCTGCGACATCATGGACCCGTATCAGATCATCGACTGGGTTCCGCCGGAGGGTGGCGGCGGCCCAAGCTACGAGGGCATGTAGTCTTCTTCAAGCTGCAGCAGCAGCTCTTCCCACTCCCGGCTGAGAGCTGCATGCTGCCCGCGCAGCGCGTCCAGCTCGGCTGCCTGGCGCGCCGTCTCACCCGCGCTCACAAAGTTTGCCATGGCCTGCTCCGCCTCTGACATGCGGGACTCGACACGCGGGATCTCCTCTTCCACCTCGGCCAGCCGCTGCTGCATCC
>CAYQYM010000282.1:0-3797 GCA_964421715.1 uncultured Acidipila sp. | reverse complement strand
CTACACCAGCTTTCGTGAAATACCGGTAGAACACCTGAACCCGCTTATCGAGCGCCAGTTCGTCCACGGCACGCAATCCATGCTGGCGCGTCTTTTGTTGCGAAGAGGCGCTATTGTGCCGCGACATCAGCACGTCCATGAGCAGATTACGCACATCATGGAAGGTGCGCTGCTGTTCCGCTTTGATGACGGTCGCGAGATTACCGTGCGCGCCGGCGAGCTGCTCGTTATCCCTTCCAATGTGCCGCACAGCGCTGAGGCGCTTGAGGACACCGTGGACCTCGACGTGTTCTCGCCGCCTCGCGAGGACTGGATCAGCGGAGCGGACGCCTACCTGCGTAAGTAGTAGGTCAGCGTCCGCTTGAGCCGAAGCCGGCCGTGCCACGATCGGCTTCGGAGAGCTCGTCTACTTCCTGGAGTTCCAGGTGTGTCATGGCCTGGAACGGAGAGGCCTGAACGATTTTGTCTCCAGCCCTGAGCAGGATGGCGCTTGCATTACTGTGCAGCTCCACGTTTGTGAGTGCGCCGTCTTCCCGTGCCTTGGTAGAAAGGCTATAAGCTGGCTGATTTAGGTTGATGAGGCAGACCAGGATCTCACCGCGATAACCAGCATCGATGCGACCGCCGGCATAAGTTATGCCCTTCATGGCCATCGAGGAGCGGTCGCCGAGCACGAACCCCATGCCCGGCGGCCCTTCCAGCGCCACCCCTGTGCGAACTCGGACAGCAATGCCGGGCGGCAGCAGGGTATCTTCCAGCGCATACAAGTCGAAGCCAAGATCGCTGCCCGCATGCGCCACGGTAGGTATGCGCGCCCGTGGGTCAAGGCGCTTCACCTTGATCACCGGCTAGGCGCCTTTCTTCTGGGCGGCCCACCGACGCTTCTGCGCCTCGGCAATGCGCTTGCGCGCCTCCGGGCTCAGCACCCGTTTCTTGCGGGCAGGTTTTGTTTCTGCCTTAGTGCGAACATTCGCCCCGCGCAGTGACTTGCTGTTTGAGCCCTGCAGCAGATCGCGCACGCGCTCCAGCCGGGAGATCTCTTCCTCAAGCGCCGCGACCATTTCCTCTCGATTCATTTCTTCAGTCCTCAGATTCAAAGCTAAATAGGATAAGTGACATGACTACTGTAACAGGACAGTTACAAAGAATCGCGATTCGTTCACGAAATATTCGCCCTCTTTTCCTGCTGCATTCATACTAGCGAAAGGCGGCGAGTTCATCATCTTGCTGTGCTGACCCTGCCTCGAAAGCTAGCTCTCGCCCTTCCGGGAACGGTCGATCTCTCAATCGTTCCTGCAGGTTCCAGACGTGTTTCCACCTTAGATCCATCGCCCATCGAGCGGGGTAAGTATCGCGCGCGCATGGCAGCTTCAGAAAAGGATATCTTCGCCGCGTGTAGACTTCGGTTCAACGTCTTCAACCTTGAGTTAGGGGAAGGGCTTGCTGCCTCGTATAAGACAGGGCTGGACCAGGACCCATTCGACCGCTTTTGTGAGCATCTCATCATTGAAGACCAGGTTAGTGGCAGGGTTGTGGGCACTTACAGAATGCAAACCGGGGCGAGCGCTATGCGACACCTCGGCTACTACTGTGCGCAGGAGTTTGACTTCGCTCCCTATGAGCGGCTGCGCAACCAGGTCCTTGAGCTTGGCCGGGCTTCGATCGACCGCGACCACCGGTCCAGCGAGGTGCTCACTCTGCTCTGGAGAGGCATTGGCCAGTACGCCGCGGCGCGCGGTCTGCGGTACCTCGTCGGGTGCTCTTCGCTGAATTCGCAGAACCCACAGGACGGCTGGAGCGTTTACCATCAGCTTAGGAAATTCGTAGTGGAGGATGCCACGCTGGCCACCACGCCGCGGGCGGCGTACCGCCTCCCCGAGGCCGTGACATCAGACCATGAGACCAGGGTGCCCAAGCTGCTCAAGACCTACATTGCGGTTGGCGCAAGAATCTGCGGCGCGCCGGCGTGGGACCGGGACTTCGGCACGATCGACTTCCTCACGCTGCTGGACCTGCAGCAGATTACGCCGGCCGCTCGCAGCCGCTTTCTGCCGGAGAGCCACTAGAGGCGAGTCATAGCACGCCTGCTTCGTTCCACGGCGCGGCTCGTGCTGCTTCTGGCCACGCTGGCGGAGATTCTCGTTCGCTTTGGCTGCCGCAGGATCAGTCTCAGCATCAGCGCGCGACGCCGGCCTACCCTGCAGGAGCGATGCCTGTGGCAGCAGCAGTCCTCGCGGCTCATTCTTAAGCGCATGGGGCTTGCCCTCTCCACATCCGGACGGCCGCCGGCCTGCGGGCTGGTGCTGTCAAACCACCTGGGCTACCTGGACATTCTCTTTCATGGCGCGTCGATGCCCTGCGTCTTCGTCTCAAAGGCAGAGGTGAGACGGTGGCCGCTGATCGGACTGATCGCGCACTGTGCCGGCACCATCTTCCTTGACCGGGAGCGCGCCACGGGTGCGGCGCGCGCGGCCACAAAGGTCGAGGCGGCGCTCGCAGCAGGCATCCCGGTGCTGCTGTTCCCAGAGGGCACCAGTACGGACGGCGCGCAGGTGCTGCCTTTCCATCCATTCCTTCTGCAAAGTGCCGTGAAGGCAAAGGTGCCGGTGACCCCGGCGGCTTTGCGCTACGCTGCCGACACCTGTGCCGAACGCGAACTCTGCTTTCACGGTGCGGGCACGCTGGGGCCGCATCTCTTTCATGCACTCGGCGAACGTGGCGTGCGGGCGCACATCGAGTACGGGCCGTCGCGGCAGATCGTGGACCGCAAGAGCGCGGCCGTGGAGCTGCGCGAGTGGGTGGTTGCGGCACGCGCACGTGCGATGGACTAGGAGCTTACAAGCGATCCCGCGAACGGGCAGCCAGACGAAAAGAGGGCATCCGGCAGATACCGGACGCCCTCAGAGGGTTCGTCACACCGCGTGAGCTACGGCATGTAGTAGCGCAACGAGGTTTCGATCATGTTGTTTGTTGCCTGCGGTGAACCGCCGAGGCTGCTGCCCCACAGTTTCCGGATAACGTAACTGTACTGCAGGCCCTGGCGCAGGCGGCCGTGGCTGCCCTTGTAAAAGTCATACCAGTAACCGAAGGTAGGCTCTGCCGTGTTCTTGGTCAGCCCGGTGCAGCCGGCCGGGCTGGCAGGCGCAAACGCCCCGCCCGGAAGCGGTTCCGTGCTGCAGCCGCTGTTATCGGCATCGGGTACGCCGTATCCTATGATTCCGTTCGCCTCCCGGAAGTAGCGGCGGCCGGCATAGTCCGTGCCGTAATCGGCGTAGACATCAAGCCTTGGCGTGGGATGTGCCACCAGTTCTCCAAGGGCGGAGAAGCCGTGCAGCAGCGCGAGAGTGCCATCGGGAGCGATGGTGCTATCGGCCAGCGTGCTGGTGCCGTAGCGTCCAATGCCCTGACCGTACAGGCCGTGCAGCGCGACTTCGAGCCTGTTCTTCGCCACCGGAAGACGGAAGCCACCGCCAATGCCGCCCCCGAACTTGGAGCTGTTGTAGGCACCGATGGCAGAACCCGCCGCCGTCGGGTAGACACGGTCACGGAAGAAGCGACCGACGCCGAAGACCTCATAGTGGCCAAAGCCGGGCTCGAAGGCGAGTTTCACGATGACGTCCGGCGCCCTGTTGGAGGCGTAGTTCGCGGTAGGGTTGGAGAGGCAGCCTCCGTTGCCGGTGGTACCGAGCAGGTAGTTGGCCGGACAGGCAAGCTTGGCCGTGCCAGCCGCATTCAGGCTCGTGGCCGCGCAGCTGGGGGGCAGTGTCGGCGCACCTTCAAACGAGCCGCGGAAGACA
>CAYQYM010000281.1:0-3827 GCA_964421715.1 uncultured Acidipila sp. | reverse complement strand
GTTATATTCTGAGCGACGAAGACGAGGCCGGCCGCCTCGCCGCCGCGCGCGTCAGCCTCATCCTCCATGGAAAAGGAAAGGTCGCCCTGGTGGGCATTGACCCGGACATCGCCGGCATCATGACGCGCACGCGCTCCTTCGAGCGCTACCTCGCGCAGCAGTCGCCCGGCATCGCCATCGTTGAGAAGCGCATCGGCACGCTGAACATCGCGCAGGCGCAGCTCGCCTCAGAGGAGGTCCTGAGCCAGCACGCGGATCTCGATGTGCTGCTCGCCATGAATGGCGAGGCGACGCGCGGCGCCTATCTTGCGCTTGGCGGCCGCAACCTGCTGGGACGCGTGAAGCTGGTCGGCTGCGACCAGGAGCTGGTTCCACCGCTGCACACGGGTGAGCTCGACTCGATCATCGCCGAGAACACTTACGCGATGGGCTACGAGGCCGTGCAATGGATTGCCCGTGCGCGCCAGGGCGATACCAGCCCCATGGAGATCCGGCTCAAGCCCATGCTCGTCACGCGTGACAATGTGGATTCACCCGCCGTGCAGCAAATGTTCACCATGGACTGGGACCCGAAGCTGTGAGCCGCCCCATGCGCAACATGCTGATTGCCGCATCCGTGCTCGGCGTGCTCGCCGCGGCAGCGGTGCTGCTGGCGGCCCGTCTGCGCCCGCACGATCAGCACATCCTCTACACGGATTCCTTCGCACGCAACAGCACCGAGGAGTGGCGCGCCTACGGTGGAACCTGGGAGGTGGTGGACGGCGCCATGCGCAACGAGAGCGACGAGCGCGGCGCAAAGCTGATGACCGGCTCCTATGACTGGTCCGACTACATGCTCGAATCCGATGTCGAACTGCTGGGCCAGGAGGGTGACGCCGGGATGATCGTGCGCGCCGAGGACGAGGAGGAAGGTGTGGACGCCTACCACGGCTACTACGCCGGGCTGCGTACGCTGGACGACCGCATCGTTCTGGGCCGCGCGGACCATGGCTGGGTGGAGTTTCAGGGCAAGCCCATGCCGGGCGGCGTGCATGCCTTCTCCTGGTATCACCTCCGCATGGCCGTGCAGGGATGCCAGATCACCGTCACAGCCATAGAGTTGGCCACCGGAGCGCGGCAGAGCCAGACCGTGCGAAACGACCACTGCTATAAGCATGGGCGCATCGGCCTGCGCTCGCACTCTGCAGGCGGCATCTGGAAGAATGTACGCGTGGTGAAGCTGCCGGAGACCGGCATGCCGATGGCGGACGTGCTTCCCTCCGCCGGCCACAACGCCCTCTCCGAGGTGGGCAACGAAGCCTTCGAGCGCGAGCGGCTCAGGCAGGACGCCGGCAGCAACGCGCGCACTCATGGCGAGTCCATTGGCGGCCGGCAGCGCTCCGCACCTGCACCCATCAACTCGCTGCGAGCCTGGGTCAGCCCGGAGCGGCCTACGGTTCGCGGCGTAGTCGTGCTCACCAGCCCGCGGCTTTACGTGCAGGACGCGACGGGCGGCGTCGCCGTGCTGGCCGAGGAGCTGCCGACGCTCAAGGTAGGAGACGAGGTCGAGGCCACCGGCGATGTACTTGCCCAGGACTTCAGTGCCACGCTGACACACGCCGCGGTGCGTCTGCTGTGGGCGCGGGCGCCATTGCCGGCCTTTGCCGTTACGGCAGACCAGGCCGCCACCGGCGCCTATGACGCCACCTACATCGAGGTGGAAGGCCGCGTGGAGGCCAAATTCACCGGTCCGGCAGGGGAGTCTGTGCTCGACATGCGCCAGGGGCAACAGTCCTTCCGTGCGCTGCTGCGCGCCGGCCGCGGCAGCGGGCTGCTGCACAGCCTGCTGCTGCACAGCCTGGTGCGCGTGCGCGGCATCTGCGTCGTGGACCCGGCCTTTACCGCGAACAAGACTCCCTTTGTGCTGCTCATCCCCTCCAACGAAGATGTGCAGGTGCTCGGCGGACCACCCTGGTGGAGCGCCCGCCAGCTCGCCATCCTTGGCCTCGTCCTGCTTTCGCTGCTGCTCATGGCCTATCTCGTCTACCTGCGCGCGCGGCACTGGCGGCTGCACGCCATCTTTGACGAGCGCGAGCGCCTGGCCCACGAGATGCACGACACCTTTGCGCAGAGCTTTGCCGGCATCGGCTACCAGCTCCAGGCCATCCGCAACCGGCTGCCTGAGAACGCCAACGGGCTGGACCAGCAGCTGGACCTCGCCTGCGACCTTGTCCGCCACAGCCATGAAGAAGCGCGCCAGTCGCTTGCCACGCTGCGCAGCGACCACCTCGGCAGTCTAGATCTGCGCGATGCTCTGCAGGAGTGCGCCCATCGCATGCTTGACGGTGGCAGCGTGGAGGTGAAGGTTATCGCGCGCGGGGAGGACACGGGTATCCCGCTGCGCTATCGTGACACCTTCTTCCGCATCGGCCAGGAGGCTATCGCCAATTCCATCCGCCACGCTATGCCGCGCCGCGTCACCATTCACCTGGACTATGCCCGCGACCACCTCACCATGCTGATCGAGGATGACGGGAGGGGCTTTGATCCGCAGCAGGAGGCGCGCGGATTTGGCCTTGGCGGCATGAAGAAGCGTGCCGCCATGGTCGCCGCTGAGTTCACCGTTCAGTCCTCGCCCGGCGCCGGCACCCGCATCCAGGTGCGGGCCAGCCGCCACGCCGGCCAGGCCTGGTTCGTCGGGGTCTTCTCAGCCCTGCGCCGGCCGCCGGCCTCCAGCCCCGGAAGGGAGTCTCATGATCCGTATTCTTATCGTCGATGACCACCCGGTAGTGCGCGCCGGCCTGACCAGCATGCTGGGCACGCAGCAGGGCATCGAGGTCATGGGCTCAGCCGCCTCCGGTGCCGAGGCTCTGGAGATCATCGATCGCGACCGCCCTGACCTTGTGCTGCTCGACCTTCGCATGCCGACCATGCATGGCATCGAGATGCTCGGTGCGCTCAAGGTGCGCAAGAACCCGCCCCGCGTCATCGTCCTCACCAACTTCGAGATGGACGAGGACATCTATCGCGCCATCCAGGCCGGCGCGCACGGCTATCTGCTCAAGAGCACGACCCAGGCCGAGATCGTCGCGGCCATCCAGACCGTGCATGCGGGCCGGCGCCACATACCGCCGCGCATCGCCGAGCGGCTGGCCGAGCGCATGGCCCGCTCCAGCCTCACCACGCGCGAGCTCGAGATTCTGGAGATGCTGGTCAAGGGTCTCACCAACAAGCAGATCGGCCGCGTGCTCGCCATTAGCGACAACACGGTCCGCAATCACGTGAACAGCATCCTTGAAAAACTCGAAGTCTCTGACCGCACGGAGGCCGCGACCACGGCCATTCAGCAGGGCCTGATTCGCCTGGCGGAGTGATCGCGGCCGCGCGTACGGGAGGCTACCTGATCCCGGCCCGTGCGGGCTTGCCAGGAAACGCTTCTGTTTCCGGCTGCCATAAGTAACGGCACGGCCGCAGCCGTGCCGTCCTTGAATCGAAGTGTGCGCTACTTGCGTGCGCGAACCACATCCTGCGCCGCCGCTGCGCCGTTCACCGGCACGGGCGGCACCTCGGCTGCCGATGCGGACGCGCCGATGCCGAGCTTCTGACGCACCTGCGTGTCAATGCGTTCGAAGATCTCGCGATTGTCCTTGAGGAACTGGCGGACATTCTCGCGGCCCTGTCCGATGCGTTCTCCGGAGAAGCTGTACCATGCGCCCGACTTGTCTACGATGTTGTGGAGCACGGCCAGGTCCAGCACATCGCCCTCGCGCGAGATGCCCTCGCCGTAGAGGATGTCGAACTCGGCGTCCCGGAACGGCGCGGCCACCTTGTTCTTCACGATCTTGATC
>CAYQYM010000280.1:0-3843 GCA_964421715.1 uncultured Acidipila sp. | reverse complement strand
AATTGACAATCTGCACCGTAGGTTAGTGGTCTACTGGCGTCGCATGTGTGAGAGCTTGGCCGCAATGCTGGAACAGGCAGAGCAAGTGGAAACGAGCCTGCGCACAAAGGCGGAAGGGTGCGACAGGAAGCTGGTCGCCGACCGCGAGCAGGAGGGCGGCCGTGAGTACGCGCAGATTGCCGTGGTGGCCTATCGGCAGACGCTGGCCGCGCACAAGCTGGTGGCTGATGTGGACGGCACGCCGATGCTCTTCTCCAAGGAAAA
This sequence comes from uncultured Acidipila sp., assembly GCA_964421715.1. Classification (GTDB taxonomy): domain Bacteria; phylum Acidobacteriota; class Terriglobia; order Terriglobales; family Acidobacteriaceae; genus CAYQYM01. The sequence goes on along the minus strand of CAYQYM010000280.1, from coordinate 3,579 downwards.
CTTCAGCAACGGCTGTATCGACACGGTGGATGTGACCTATCCCTCGGCGCCGTTCTTCCTGCTGCTGAACCCGCGGCTGCTCGAGGCACAGCTCAGGCCGGTGCTCGAGTACGCCAGCCTGCCGCGCTGGCCATGGCCGTTTGCACCGCACGATCTCGGCACATATCCGTTGGCCAATGGGCAAGTGTATGGCGGCGGTGAGCGCACGGAAGAGAACCAGATGCCGGTCGAAGAGTCCGGCAACATGCTCATCCTGGTGAATGCGCTGGCCCATGCGGAAGGCAACACGGACCTGGCCCGCCAGTACTGGCCGCTGCTGGCAAAGTGGGCGGACTACCTGCTGACCAAGGGACTGGACCCGGAGAACCAGTTGAGCACGGACGATTTCGCGGGACACATGGCGCACAACGCCAACCTCTCCATCAAGGCCATCGAGGCGCTGGCCAGCTATGCGCAGCTTGCGGACTCTCTGGGCAGGCGCGAGGAAGCCGCGAAGTATCGCAAAGCCAGCGAGCAGATGGCGGGCCGGTGGATGCAGATGGCCGCCGACGGCGACCACACGAAGCTTGCCTTTGACAGGGCAGGCACCTGGAGCCAGAAGTACAACCTGGTGTGGAACAAGGTTCTGCAGTTGAAGCTCTTTCCCGCCTCGCTGCCGGAGAACGAAGTAAGGTTTTATCTGGCGCACCAGAATGCCTTTGGACTGCCGCTGGATAATCGCAAAACCTACACCAAGCTGGACTGGACGACTTGGAGCGCGACGCTGGCCGACAATCGGCAGGATTTTGAGAAGCTGGTGGCGCCGCTTTATAAGTACATGACCGAGAGCCCGACCCGAGTGCCGCTGAGCGACTGGCATGAGACTACGGACGGCAGGCAGGTCGGCTTCCAGGCGCGATCGACGGTCGGCGGTGTCTACATCAAGATGCTGGCGGATCCGGCGATGTGGAGCCGATGGGTGAAGCAGGCGCAGCCATGAAGCGGCAGGCTGGCCCGGCGGCCGCAGCGCTGGCCATGGCCATGGCACTGGGCGCGAGCGCCGTGGCGCAGATCACGTTGAACAGCGCGCCGCCTACGCTGTCGGCCATTCACGTGGACGCCGCGCATCCGGGCCACGCCATTCCACGGACAATCTTCGGGACGTTTCTCGAGCCGATCGGCAACTCTACCTACAACGGACTCTGGGCCGAGGTGCTTGAGAATCCCAGCTTCGAACCTGGGCTGTGGAGCGCGCAGCGCGTCTCGGCGGTGATACACGAGCGGCCCGAACTGGAAGCCGCCTCAGGCCTTGGCGTGCCGCTGCCGTGGGAGCCCCTCGACCCGGGCGAGGGCAACCGCTATGAATTTCGTTATGGAGACGCAGCGAACTCGGCACGCTCCATCGAAGTAATGGGCGTGCCCGGTCGCCAAACAGGGTTGCGCCAGCGCGTTTACCTGCCGGTCCACCGCGAACTGACTTACAAGGGCAGTCTTTATGCAAAGCACCTGGGCTGCCCCGACAGACTTACGGTTTCGCTGCGGCGGCATGGTTCGGCCCTGGATGTGCTGGCCAGCACGGCGCTGCACGCTACTGACAGCGCCGGGTGGCAGCGGCTGGACTTCGCTCTCACGTTGCAGCAGGGCGCGCTCGCTTCGCTCGAACCGGCGGATTTTGTGATCGCGGTGGAAGGTGACGAACGCGTGCTGCTGGACGAGGTACAGCTCTTCCCTGACGACGCAGTAGGGGAGATGGGTGGCCTCGATCCGGAGATGGTGGCGATGATCCGCGACATGCACACGCCACTGATCCGCTTCGGCGGCAACTTTACCTCCGGTTACCACTGGCGCGATGGCATCGGCCCGGAGGCGAAGCGTCTCAGCATGCCCAACGTGGCCTGGGGCATCCCGGAGTACAACACCTTCGGCACCGGCGAATTCCTTCACTTCTGCACGCTGGTGAACGCTGAGCCGCAGGTGGCGTTGAACCTGGGCAGCGGCACTCCGGAAGAAGCCGCGGACTGGGTGCGCTATGTGGATGAGCACTGGAAAACGCACGGCGGGCTGCTGTGGGAGATGGGCAACGAGCTATGGGGCGCCTGGAACACGGGCTGGCCAACGCTCGACGAGCTTGCGCCGCGCACGCTGGCCTACTCGCAGGCGGTGCGCAAGGCCGACCCCACAGCCCGGCTGATTGCCACCGGCCAGGACCCGGACCACTTTGAGCCATGGGACGCGCGCCAGCTCGCGAACCCTGCCGGCACGGCGGACTATCTCTCGACGCACTTCGTGGTGACGACCGACGATGTGGAGCTGAAGCATCCGGATTCGGATTTCTACATCGAGGCGTCTCTGGCGCTGCCCGTGGGGCTTGAGCAGCGGTTACAGGCCATGCAGCAGCAGATGGACGCCGCTGGCCGTGAGAAGATGCACATCGCCTTTACGGAGTGGCTGTGGGTGAGCGAAGCGCGGCACCGCGCGCCTCGGTTCGACAATGTGGCCGGCAGTCTCCTGACCGCTTCGATGTACAACATGCTGCTGCGCGCCTCAGATCATGTGCCGGTAAGCGATATGACGGGAGTAGTCGAATTCGCCGGGATCTGGAAGAAGCGCGGGCGCGTCTTCGGTACGCCGGCCGCGTATGTCTTCGGCCTCTACGCGGGGAGCGCGGCTGAGCGGCTGGTCCCGGTAACCGTCCAGAGCGGCAGCTATCGCGTGGAACACGGCATCACACGCATTCCCGGGATCGCAGATGTGCCTTACCTCGATGTGACGGCGGCCGGGAGCGCGGATGGCAAAACCCTTACGCTGTTCGTCGTGAACCGCTCGCTCACACGCGATCTGCCTGCCTCGATCGGGCTGGACGGCGCGCACCCAAGCGGCACGGTGGAGGTGACGAGCGTAAGCAACACCGATCTGTTCGCCGTGAACGACGAGGACGAGCCCGAGCGCGTTACACCTGAGCGCCATACCGTCGCGGCCGAGAAAGCCGCGCGTTACACCTTTCCCCGTGCGAGCTTCACGCGCATGGTGTTCCGGCTGGACCCTTGATGGTGAGCATTCGCCCGCACGAGGCAACCACGGCTCGTCCCCACGGAGGCATGTGGCTGCTGCTGATCGATTCGACACGCCTAAGCCGGTCGGCGACAATAAATTGTTGAACTCTGGTCTGGGAGACGAGCCCTTTGAGCCTTGCCGTACGCCCGCGCACCTCGGTGCGCGCCAAAATATCTGCTCTCGGCAGCTATGTGCCGCCGCGCATCCTCACCAATGCCGACCTGGAAAAGATGGTCGAGACCAACGACCAATGGATCACCGAACGGACCGGCATCCGCGAGCGGCACATCCTGGAGAAGGGCCTGGCAACAAGCGACATGGCTGTGGAGGCGGCGCGCCAGTGCCTGGCCAGCCGTGGCGTGAGTCCTGCCGAGATAGAGGCGATTATCGTTGCCACCGTGACACCGGACATGCTGTTTCCGGCGACGGCCTGCCTGGTGCAGCACAAGCTGGGCGCAACCGGGGCGTGGGGCTTCGATCTCTCCGCCGCCTGCTCAGGCTTTGTGTATGCGCTGCAGGTAGGCGCGAAGCTGGTGGAGACCGGCG
>CAYQYM010000279.1:0-3857 GCA_964421715.1 uncultured Acidipila sp. | reverse complement strand
TTGCTGCGGGGTGCTCGTCGGCAGGGTCAGATGGTGATAAGAGGCAGACCTGTTTGGAATGCTGCGCTGGCGGAAAACGCCGCCAGGCCTGCGAGGCAGATCGCCCGGCTGAGACTTGCGGAAATGCTGCTGGATGCCACTTGTTGCCCTGATCCCCTGCCTCCAATCTAATGCGAAGTGAACCCAAAGAGCGAGGAAAAGGCGCGGGCGAACCGTGCTTCTAACGTGACTTTAGGATTGCCGAGTCTAACGGCTCAGGCATAACTCATCCCACCCTGGCCAAAGCTCATGTCTGCTCTGGCCGGGGGTGGGCTGATGATGGGATCTAGACCAGCTCGCGCACCTTGTCGCTGAATGCCGTCACGGCGATCCGGGTGCGGTTCGGCTCTCCGCGCAGCAGCGCCTCGGCAAAGTGCGCCGCCTGTTCGGGCTTGATCTTGGCGGGCATCGGCGGCTCAAATTCATCCACCACCGCCTCGATCACTACCGGTCCCTGGACGGCGAACGCCTCGTCCAGTATGGCTCCGCATTGCTTCGGGTCGTCGATGCGGAAACCGGCGGCTCCGCACCCTTTTGCAATCGCTACAAAGTCTACCGGCATCAGGTCGCAGGCGTACTCGGGCGTACCAAGGAACACCATCTGCTCCCACTTGATCTGGCCAAGCGTGTTGTTCTTGTAGATGATGAACCGGATGGGCAGCTTGTAGGTCACGGCGGTGATCAGCTCGCCCATCAGCATGGTAAAACCGCCATCGCCGATGTTGCAGACGACCTGGCGATCGGGATGCGCAATCTGTGCCGCGATCGAATACGGGATGCCGCAGGCCATGGTGGCCAGCGTGCCCGAGCAAGTGTGCATCTGCCCGCGCTTGGCCATCACGTACCGCGCCCACCAGGTGGTGTTCGTGCCGGAGTCCGAACAGATGATAGCGTTCTCCTTGAGACGCTTGCCAAGCTCCCAGCCCATCACCTGTGGCTTCATGGGCTTGTCCATGCGGGAGGCGCGCTCTTCAAGCGTCTTCATCCACTCCTTCATGCCGCGCTGCGCGTCCTCTAGCATCCCGCGACGGGAATTGCGCTTCAGCATCGGCAGCAGCGCGCGGATGGTTCGCTTCGAGTCACCCACCAGGCCCACATCCGCCGGAAAGCGCAACGAGATGCGCTGAGGATCGGCGTCAATCTGCACGCACTTTACATCGCCGGGCTTTGGCAGAAACTCGATGTAAGGATAGCTGGAGCCGATGATGAGCAGCGTGTCGCACTCTTCAAACGCTTCCTGCGAGGGCTTTGTGCCCAGCAGGCCAATGCCGCCCGTCGTATAAGGGCTGTCGTCCGGCACGGCGCACTTGCCCAGCAGTGCCTTCACGATGGGCGCGCCCAGCCGCTCGGCAATCTGCTCCAGTTCGTCGGTGGCGTGCAGCGCTCCCTGGCCCGCCAGGATGGCGATCTTCTTGCCGCGGTTCAGGATGTCGGCCGCATGTTCGAGGTCGATCTGTTCAGGGACACGAGCGTCGTGCGCGTGTACAGCCGAGGTGTGGTGCGGCACGTTACGAGGCGAACGGATTGACTTTTTGAACGGCTCGGTCTGGATGTCGATGGGGATAGTGACGTGCGCAACGCCGCGATAGGACAGCGCGCTGCGGATGGCGAGGTCCACCACGTTCTCGACATGCGTCGGACCCATCACGCGCTCGTTGTAAACGGCTACGTCCATGAAGAGCTTGTCGAGCTCCACATCCTGCTGCGTGTAGGTCCCGATAAGGTCATGGTACGGCGCGCCGGTGATGGCAAGCACCGGCTGTTTGTCCAGCTTCGCGTCATAAAGGCCGTTGAGCAGGTGGATGCCGCCGGGACCGGAGGTTGCGACACACACACCGAGTTTGCCGGTGAACTTGGCGTAGGCGCAGGCCATGAACGCGGCTGACTCCTCATGCCGCACGTGAATAAACCGGATACGGTCCTTCGCCTTGCGCAGAGCTTCTATCACACCATTCACGCCATCCCCGGGCAGGCCAAAGATGGTATCCACACCCCAGTCGATCAGCCGTTCTACGAGCACATCGGACGAATTTGGCACAGAATCCTCCTTCTTGAAATTCGGTTCATTTTGTAGGATGTCCGGCGAATTGGGTGGGATACCTGCGGCGCATGGCAGGCGCCAGCGCCTGTTTGCTCGATGACAGGCAAACACCGCAGCCGCAGCATGCCAGAGCTGCACGCTGCGGCTGTCGAGGAATGCGAGCCGCGTTCGGGACTGAAGACCGCCTTTAGTGGTGGCCGGCCCCTTCGCCCGCGTGCGACGCAGCCGGCGGAGTTGAAATATGCGGCATCGCGGGCGGCGCACTCATGTGGGGCGCGGCCGGCGGCATGCTCATATGCGGCATGGGCGGAGGCGCGCTCATGTGCGGTGCGGAGGGCTGAACCGTGCCATGTGGCTGCATCGGGGCTGACGGTGCCAGGTGCTGCGCTCCGGCAGAGGGATTCACCGGAAGAGGCGCACCATGCTCGGCAGGCATCGTAACGCGCTCGCCTGGAATGTAAACCAATCTCGCCCCGGAGTGTCCCTCGGGCCCGTGCTCCGGCTGGCCGTCTATCGAATTCTGGTTCATGGAATCGTGGTCCATAGAATCGGAGACGGAAGAACCGGGGACGATGATCTTGCCCGGCTCAGCCCCTGCAATGTGTCCCGGATTCGTCCCGGCCAGGTGGCCCGGCAGCGTCTGCTCGACGCCGGTCGAGGGAGCATGGATGCCTGGCCTCTCATGAGCAGTGGTGAAGCCCTCGCCGATAGAACCGGGCAAGACCTGGTGCGGTTCCGCGATCAGCGGGTGCACCGTGTGCCCGTCGATCTGAAGTATGTGCGGCTGCGGACGGGGCTCACCGATGCCGCGGAAGTGCGGCGGTCCGGTGCGATCCACTGCCACCAGTGGCATCTGCCGCGGCATGTGGGTTCCTCCATGCACCGGAAGAACAGGCCGCGCCGGCGGCTCATAGTGCGGCGGGAGGTTCCAAACTGAAACATAGGGATACCAGCCGCCGCCGTGCGATAGCCCGCAGCCGCCCGGGAACCAGAGCCAGCCCGCGCCGGCAAAGTAGTTCCAGGCGCCGCAATGGTAGGGCCACCAGCCCCAGGGGTAAGCCGAAATCCACGTGTAGCCGACCGTGTTGTAGTAACCCCAGTAGCCGTCGCCGAACGGGTCAAAGCTGTCGCCCACGCCATTGGGAGACCAGGCCATGCCGTAGCCTGGCACGTTGTACCAGTTGCCGTAGTAATCAAGGTCATTCCAGGCCCGATCGTCGGGCGTGCTGGTGCTCGCCCGCGCCGAGGTGGCTGCCGATCCAAGCTGCGCCAGCACCTGGTCGCGGTCACTGTTCCACTGGTCCCAGCTGTCGCCCTTTACCGTATCGGCAATGTCGTAGTTGCGCGGATGCTCGAGGTCCAGGCTCGCCGTCTGACTCGTGCTCAGGTCAAAGCCATTCATATCGGGCGAGCCGATGTGCACCATGCCATGCGTCACCGCAACCGTAGCCGGGCTGGTATCAAGATCCACGCGAAAGATGCTGCTCTGGGTGGTGCTGATCTGCTGGTGGCCAAGCGCAACCGTGTACTGGCTGCTGCCGCCATTCAGCTCAAAGTAACTCAAGCCGCCGGTGGCAGTGAGTCCCGTGATCAGGGTGCCGTCGCTGCGCCGGTCCAGCGTATCCACGCGCAGTGCGCTATTCGGGGTGAGCCGGGCCACGCTGCCGTCTTCAAACTGCATCTCCACCCGGCCATCGTCGCCGGTCTGGATGGCCATGCCCGCGAGCACAGGCATGTTTTCGCGCACCTGGTCAAAGAGGGGTTGGCCGTCCTGAAG
>CAYQYM010000278.1:0-3871 GCA_964421715.1 uncultured Acidipila sp. | reverse complement strand
CGACGAAGCGGTTCTCAGGGCCAGCGACAGACCCGCGGAGGCCGCGGTTCTGAGCGGGGCGAGTCCGAACAGAATGGCCGAACCGAGCAGAATGGCCAGGGTAAAGAGCAGCACCGTGTGATCGGGGGCGAGGCTGTGCTCCTCCTGCGCCCAGCTGGCGAGCGCGCGCGTGGCAATGGCGGCGAACGCCCAGGCGATCAGGCCGCCGGCCGTCACCAGTAGAAGGCCCTCGGCCAGCAACTGCCGGAAGAGGCGACCCCGGCCTGCGCCAACCGCCAGCCGTAGCGAGAACTCGCGGGTGCGCCCAGTATTGCGCGCGACCAGCAGCATGGCAACGTTGCTCAGCGCAATCAGCAGGACCAGGCTCACCATCAGCATCAGCACTTCGATCGGCTTCCGCGCCTGGGCGTTCGAGTCCCCGAATCCTTTAGCCGGCTTAAAGCTTAGAACCGGCGGGTGCTCGCCCGGATGTGGTTCGCCCAGGCCGATGTAGGCGCTCTTCTGGAAAACGGGCTGCAGTTTCGCAATCGCCTGCTGCGCATTAACCCCGGGCTGCAGCCGACCAACCAGCCGCAGACACCACCAGTTGGGGCGCTCAAGATAACTGCCATGATCTGCCGAGGAGTGGCCCCAGGCATTCAACTCGGGCCGCGACTGCATGGGCAGCCAGATGTCTGTCGCCTGGCCGGCTTCGACTCCCTCGAAGCCCTCTGCTGCCACGCCAACGATGGTGAGCGGGACGCCGCGTACCGAGATCGTCTGGCCAATGGCAGAGGGATCGCGCGAGAAGCGCCGTGTCCAGAATGCGTAGCTGATGACGGCAACCGCAGAGTGCTGCGCCTCGTCCTGTTCGTTAAATCCGTGACCTCGCGCCATGCGTACCCCGAGGCCGCTGAAGAAACTCCCACTCGTCATATCCACCTTGGCCTCTTCGGGTGAGTCTCCGATGCGGGTGGGGGTACGGTCGTAGCTGAGCGGTACAAATGCGGACAGGCTCTGGAACACCTGCCGCTGGCTCTGAAGCTCGCGGTACACCGGGTAGGAGAAGGAGGTGGCCATATCCCCGGTGTTGGTGCCGGAGGCCGGCAGCCCTGAGGTCAGCAGATGAAACACCTGCTCTGGATGCGGCACCGGCAGGCTGCGCAGCAGCACCGCGTTCATAACGCTGAAGACCGCGGTGTTGGCTCCGACACCGAGTGCGAGCGTGATGACGCAGGCCAGGGTGAACCCCGGCGCGGAGCGAAGCTGGCGTAGGGCATAGCGGAGGTCGGCGGCTAGAGAATGCATGCCGAGGTGTGTGCACGTACGCGGCCGAAGTGGCTACAAGCAAAGTTGCTGATTCCGCAGGCGGACACAGACTTCGACGGATCCACCGGTGTCCATTCGCGGGCAGAGCTGTCCGTTACCGGACACGGATGATGTTGCTGGTCCACCCCCGGTTACCGCTGCCCGTGCAGCAAGAGCGGGCACGAGGTCTTCCGTCCGGCCGCGAGGCGAAGCATGTTATTCTTCTGGAAGACACTTAGGAAGTGGACTGACTAACACGCAACAGGAGTACGCAACAGCCGTGCTGGCACCCGAAAAGAAGACCGACATCATCTCCCGCTTTCGCACTCACGACTCCGACACCGGAAGCCCTGAAGTGCAGATTGCGATTCTGAGCGAGCGCATTGGCGAGCTTACCGAACACTTCAAGTCCCACGCTAAGGATCACGCCTCGCGCCGTGGCCTTCTGATGCTGGTGAGCAAGCGCCGCCGCCTGTTGGACTACCTGAAGACCAACGATTCAGACCGCTACCGTGAAGTGATCGGCAAGCTGGGCATCCGCAAGTAACACTCCAAGCGAACATCTTGTCCCTTTACTGCACGCGACGAGACCAGAACAGCGCAGGACGCGCCCGACACATGAGCAGACGGGCCTCTACACTCCTGCCATCCCTGGTCCTTTCGCCGGACGCCGCGCCCGCCAGCATGGAGCCTGGCTTCGGGCCCTCGCCTCTCTGCGTCCGCGCACAAGTTCCCACACAGACAATGAAATGAGGATGGTATGAAACAGGAAGTGACGGTCCACCTTGCCGGCGGCAAGCAGTTGACCTTTGAAACCGGGCGCATGGCCAAGCAGGCCTCCGGCGCCGCACTCGTCACCCAGGGCGACAGCGTAGTGCTGGCCACAGCCGTGGCCTCGCCTGATCCGAAAGAGGGCATTGACTTCTTCCCGCTCACGGTGGATTACCGCGAGTACGCCTATGCGGGAGGCCGCATTCCCGGCGGATTTATCAAGCGCGAGGGACGCCCGAGCGAAAAAGAGATTCTGACCAGCCGGCAAATCGACCGGCCCATCCGGCCGCTTTTTCCTGAGGGTTTCCGCAACGAGACGCAGGTGATCGCGCTGGTCTTCTCCGCGGACCGCGAGAATGACCCCGACGTGATCGGCATCAACGCAGCCAGTGCCGCTCTCTCGCTCTCCGACATCCCCTTTGGCGGCCCGGTAGGCGCGGTGCGCGTAGGCCAGGTGGAGGGCGAGTTTGTCATCAACCCCACCTACACCGAGCGGCGCAGCAGCCCCATCAACATCACCGTGGTCGGCACCAGGGACGGCATCGTGATGATTGAGAGCGGCGCGACCGGCGTGGACGAAGAGACCGTGGTGCGCGCCATCGAGTTTGGCCACGAAGAGATCAAGAAGATCTGCGCGGCCATCGACGAGCTGACCGCGAAGGCGGGCAAGACCAAGCGCATGGTGACGGCGCCCGAATTTGACCAAGCCTATTACAGCGAGCTGCAGTCGAAGATTGGCGACCGCCTTAAGGACGCGCTGAACACCTCCGCGCACCCGAAGACCGAGAGCTACGCGCTGGTCAAGCAGATCAAGGACGAGCTGGCAGCCGGGCTGCCGGCCGACGACCCCACTGCTAAGAAGAAGCTGGCGCGCTACTACGAGCTGCTGCGTGAAAACATCTTTCGCGAGCAGGTCACCCGGGAGCGCGTCCGTCCCGACCGCCGCGCCTTTGACGAGATCCGCCCTATCACGATCGAAACCGGCGTGCTGCCGCGCACGCACGGCTCGGCGCTGTTTACCCGTGGCGAGACCCAGGCGCTGGTGACCGCGACGCTTGGCACCAACGACGATTCGCAGCGGCTTGAGACCTTCGAGGGCGAGCAGAAGAAGCGCTTCATGCTGCACTATAACTTCCCGCCCTTCTCGGTGGGCGAGGTTGGCCGCATGACGGGCGTAGGCCGCCGCGAGGTAGGCCACGGTGCACTGGCAGAGCGCGCCATCAGCGCAGTGCTGCCCACCGAGGACGAGTCCCCCTACGCACTGCGCGTTGTGTCAGATATCCTCGAGTCGAACGGCTCCTCCTCGATGGCCACCGTCTGCGGCGCAAGTCTCGCGCTGATGGACGCCGGCATCCCCCTGAAGGCCGCGGTTGCCGGCATCGCGATGGGCCTCGTGAAAGAAGGCGATGCTTATGCCATTCTGACGGACATCGCCGGGGCGGAAGACCACTACGGCGACATGGACTTCAAGGTAGCCGGAACCCGCGAGGGTATTACGGCGCTGCAGATGGACATCAAGATCAGCGGCATCACCGGGCAGATCATGCGCGAGGCGATGGAGCAGGCGCGCCGCGCCCGGCTCTTCCTGCTGGACAAGATGGACGCCGCACTGAGCGGACCGCGCACGGAGAAGTCGCGCCATGCGCCGCAGATTCGCACCATGCAGATTCCAACTGATAAAAGTCGCGATCTCAGCGGGCCGGGCGGCAAGGTCATCCGCGGCATCATTGACGCGACCGGCGTCAAGATCGACGGGGACGACACGGGCCGCGTGAACGTGGCCTCGAGCGACGCCGAGGGCCTGGACAAGGCG
>CAYQYM010000277.1:0-3873 GCA_964421715.1 uncultured Acidipila sp. | reverse complement strand
TCACCAGGGAGCCGACCTTCTCGCCGCAGATGGCGCGGCGTATGTTGCCCGGCTTGTTCAAGTTGAAGATGATCATCGGCATCTTGTTGTCCTTGCACAGGCTCACCGCGGTCGCATCCATCACCTTCAACCCGAGCCGCAGGATTTCCATATAGGTGATCTCTTCAAACTTGACTGCATCCTTGATGAGGACCGGGTCCGCGTCGTAGATGCCGTCCACCTTGGTGGCCTTCAGCAGCACGTCGGCGCGAATCTCCATGGCGCGCAGCGAGGCGGCCGTGTCTGTGGAGAAATAGGGATTGCCGGTACCGGCGGCAAAGACGACCACGCGGCCCTTCTCCAGGTGGCGCACGGCGCGGCGGCGGATGTAAGGCTCGCAAACCTGGTTCATCTCGATGGCGGACATCACGCGGCAGAACAGGCCCTGCTTTTCGATCGCATCCTGGATGGCGAGCGCGTTGATAACCGTGGCCAGCATGCCCATGTTGTCGGCGGAGACGCGGTCCATCTCCCTGGCCTGCTCGGCCACGCCACGAAAGAAGTTACCGCCGCCCACGACGACGGCCACCTCGACGCCAAGGGCGTGCACCTCGGCGATCTCGGCGGCAATCTCGTGTACGCGTATCACGTCCACGCCGAAGCCCCGCCCGGCGGCGAGGGCCTCTCCTGAGAGCTTAAGAACGACCCGCTTGTACATGCTACTGGTCAGTATCGCATGATGCGCCACCCTGAATGGACGCGAGCGGCAGCCCCTCTACGGAGACTGTCGGTTATCTTCCCGGTCCTTCAAGGCCTGCTGGCCACACCGGCATGTTTGGCCCCGGGACCGGCGGCGGCGGCGCGTCGGCTGGCAGCATCCTGGTGTGAACCAGCCAGTTGCGCAGCAGCCCCGGCCAAGTGGACAGCTCCGGTATATTGCCGCAGAGCCCGCAGCCGTGATTAGCGTAGTCGTAGAGGTGCATCTCTGCCGGAACCCTGGCCCGCTCGAGCGCACGGTAGAAGTCCAGGCTGTTCTCAATCGGCACGGTGGGGTCGTTGGTCGTCGCAAAGAGGAACGATGGTGGCGTCTGGGCGGTCACGGCCAACTCGTTGGAATATTGCTCGACGAGCGCCGGATCAGGGTGTGCGCCAAGGAGGTTGGTTCGTGAGCCGCCATGGGTTCCTGGTTCGCGCATGGTGATGACCGGATAGGCAAGGATCAGGAAGTCCGGGCGGCAGTCCAGGTGGTTCACCGGGTCGGGGTCCTCGGGATTGCCCAGGCCGCAGTGCGTGCCTAGCGACGAGGCCAGGTGGCCGCCGGCCGAGAACCCCCACACCCCCAGCCGGTCCGGATCAATGCCCCACTCGGTCGCATGGGCTCGTATGAGCCGCATGGCGCGGCGACCATCATCGATGGGCACGGGGAATTTATAAGGCGCCACGCGATAGTCGAGCACAAAGGCTGCAATACCCTGCGCATTCAACCACTGCGCCACCTGAAAGCCCTCGTGGCCAAGCGCGACAATCTGATATCCGCCGCCCGGAATGATGAGCACGGCGGCCAAGGTTGAACGCTTCTCCGGCAGGAAGGGATAGAGCCTTGGGCGGTCCACCTCGGCAAGGCCCAGTGCACCGGGCGCTCCTTGCGGCCACAGGAGCAACGGCCTTGGCCAGGCCTCAGCAGCAGCGGCGGATTGCCCAAGGGCAGCAGGCACTGCGGCGAGCATAGCCAGCAGCAGGAGCGCAGGGCAGAGAGTGGCACGGAGCTTCACAGGCACACAGGACTTGTACGCGAGACGAGGCATGTGCGGCAGTATAGCTATTAGGCCAGGGTTTATACACCAGAGCCGAAGATGCCGGTCGAGAAGGCAAAACGGGCTTCAACGCCTCGCAGGCGGAATGAGATGATGGTGCGCATGGTGCGTAGAAGAACGGCAGTCACCATCAGCGTAGTTGCTCTGGTCCTCTTACTCCTGGCGGCGCTGGTCTACCTGCGCAGGAAAGCCCCGCCCGAGGCGGCGCGCCTACTGCCGGAGTCCGAGGGCATCGTTTACCTGAACCTGCGCCCCCTGCGCGCCGCATCGCACTTCCGGCAGAAACCCGTTCCGCACGATCCTGACTACCAGCGGTTCATCGACGCCACCGGCATCGTGTTCGAGCGTGACCTGGACGAGGCGGCCTTCGCACTGCACCGCATGCCGAACCCGCTTGGGCCCAACGGACCGGTTGCCTTCTCTGAGGTCTTCGTGGGCCACCTTGACGGCCATCGGCTCACGGCCTACCTGGCGAACCAGGCTTCTGAGCAGGAAACCTACAGTGGCCACATCATCTACAGTGTTCCCAGTCAAGGCCGGACTGTGCGCGTGACGCTGCTCGGCTATGACATGGTGGCGATCAGCAATACGCCGACGGCCGAGCAGATTCACTCCATGCTGGATCGCTATCGCACCGCGGCGCTGCCGTTCTCCGGCTCGTCGCTGCTGGCGCGTCACTATGCCGACGTGCCGCTGCTGGCTCTCGCCTGGGGCATCGGCCAGATCGGGCTGCCGCTGGGTGAGGACGGCGATGGCTTCAAGGTGCTGGGCGTGCAGCTTCCCATCACGCTCGACGCCACATTTATCGCTTCACTGCGCTGGACCGGCTCCCTCAAGCTGCGCGTGGAAGAGATTGCGCCTACCGAAATGGCGGCCACGGCTACGGCTAACGCGATCGGCGGGTTTCTCACGATTCTGCGCGGAGCTGAGAACAACATGCCAGGCACCATGGCTGACGAAGAGACGAAGGCGCTGCTGAACAGCACCAAAGTCATCCACTATAAGGACCGCGCCGTGCTCGAGGCAACGCTGCCGCCCGCGCTGATTGAGCAGATCGTCAACGCTCCGGCCAGGATGCAGAGTTTATCCTCACCGAAGTAGGATGCGAAGGCAGGCGTCTCGGGCCGCGCGCACTTCATCTATGCTTGTGACGCACGCATCGTGTGGCGGCTGCCTCGGGCGGTAGCCATGAAGGCTATGCAGCGTCCGGTAAAATCCATCTTGGAACCGGAGTAGAAATCATCGTGAGCAAGGGTTATCTCGGAATCCTGACAGCAGCGCTCGTCCTCTGCCCCGTAACCGCGCAGGCTCAGCAGAGCCAGACCATCACCGGGAAGGCCGCTTTCACCGACTATACGCAGGAGAAGCCCGGGACGCGGCGCAAGATCACCGTCGACGACCTGCCCGCGCCCTACGCCACCAAGGGCGTAGACAACGGCGCGGACATGGTGCCGCGCCCTGAGGGCATGCTGCCGCAGGCCCCGGCCGGCTTCAAGGTGGATCTCTATGCAAGCGGCCTCGACGGCCCGCGGCTCATCCGCACTGCACCCAACGGCGACCTGTTTGTCGCCATGAGTAAGCAGAACAAGATCCTCGTCTTCCGCGGCATCGGCAAAGACGGCAGGCCGCAGCAGGTGGAGACCTTTGCCGACGGCCTCAGTCAGCCCTTCGGCATCCAGTTCTACCCCTCGGGGTCCAACCCGAAGTGGGTTTATATCGGCAATACCGATTCCGTCGTCCGCTTTCCCTACAAGTCCGGCGACCTGAAGGCCAGCGGACCGGCGCAGAAGTTAACCGACCTGCCCGGCGGCGGCAGGCTGCGCGGTGGCGGCCACTGGACGCGCGACATCGCCTTCTCGAAGGACGGCACAAAGATGTTTGTCTCCGTAGGCTCGCACTCGAACGTCGACGATCCGGACACGCACCCGGAGGAATTTCATCGCGCTGACGTGCTCGAGTTCACCCCCGAGGGCAAGTTCCTGGACGTCTACGCCTACGGCATCCGCAACTGCGTCGGGGAGGCCATCAACCCGGCCACCGGTCAGCTCTGGTGCTCCACCAATGAGCGCGACATGCTGGG
>CAYQYM010000276.1:0-3881 GCA_964421715.1 uncultured Acidipila sp. | reverse complement strand
GGATTTACGCCATGAACCCGAAGGATTACAACTCCTGGCTCGAACACGGGGGTGCCGAAGGCTCGCTGGCCGACACCGGCGAAAAACTCTTTCACCAGTTTGCCTGTAGCAACTGTCATCACTATGCCGGCCACGGGGACGGGCCGAATCTTGTAGGTCTGTACGGAACCGAGACGGAGATCTCCGGCGGCGGCTCCGCCGTGGTGGATGACACCTATATTCGCAACTCGATTCTTAACCCGAACCTGCAGGTTGCCGAGGGATTCCAGAGCGGGCTCATGCCTGTTTACCAGGGCCAGTTAAAAGAAGAGGATGTCATCGCGCTCATCGCTTACATCAAGGCTCTCGGCTCCCGGCCTGCGCCGGCCATCACAGGACCGTCCGCGCAAGGCGGAGAGCCGGGTTCTGCCTCAGACACGCCAACCCCGGAACCCGTGGGCAATCACGGCCAGAACGGAGACCACTGATGGCTACTGAAGTCCTGCGCGAGACAAAGGCCGCGAACTACCTCAATACGGAGCAGGGCATCCTCTCCTGGCTGCTCACCACGGACCACAAGCGCATAGCCCTGCTCTACATCTTTTCCATTACGGTGATGTTTTTCGTCGGCGGCGCCTTCGCGCTGGTGATGCGCCTGCAACTGCTCACGCCGCACGGCGCGCTGGTTGACCTTGAGACTTATAACAAGCTCTTCACCATGCACGGCATGGTGATGGTGTGGTTCTTTCTCATTCCGTCGATTCCCAACACGATCGGCAACTTCGTACTGCCTATGGCGATCGGCGCAAAAGACCTCGCCTTCCCCAGGCTCAACCTCTTTAGCTGGTATCTCTTGATGCTGGGGGCGGCCATCGGCCTCTACTCCATTTTTCGCGGCGGCGTAGACACAGGCTGGACGTTCTACACGCCGCTCAGCACCGGCTACGCGCTTGGATATGTGATCAGCGCGGCAATCGGCATCTTTATCGCCGGCTTTTCTTCAATCATCACCGGCCTTAACTTTATTGCCACTGTGCACCGGATGCGGGCCCCCGGTCTTACCTGGTTCCGGCTGCCCATCTTTATCTGGTCCATGTACGCAACCAGCCTGGTGCTCGTGCTGGCCACGCCGGTACTCGCCGTCACGCTGCTCATGCTCATGGTGGAACGACTCTTCCATGTCGGCATCTTCGATCCCGCCCTTGGCGGGGACCCGATTCTCTTCCAGCACCTCTTTTGGTTCTACTCCCACCCGGCGGTCTACATCATGATTCTGCCGTCGTTTGCCGTCGTGACTGAGATCATTCCAACTTTCTCGCGCAAGCCCGTATTCGGCTACAAAGCCGTGGCCTTCTCAAGCATGGCCATCGCGGTGCTCGGCTTTCTTGTCTGGGGCCACCACATGTTCGTCTCCGGGATGTCCGTCTACTCGGCCATGACCTTCTCTTTCCTCAGCTACATGGTGGCTATTCCTTCGGCCATCAAGGTCTTTAACTGGACGGCGACTATATACAAGGGGTCCATCGAGCTCTCCACGCCGATGCTCTACGCCATAGGCTTCATCGGCCTGTTCACCATCGGCGGAATGACGGGGCTTTTTCTGGCCGCGCTCGGGCTGGACGTCCATGTGACGGACACCTACTTCGTCGTCGCGCACTTTCACTACATCATGGTGGGCGGCTCCGTCATGGCCTTTCTGGGCGGCATGCACTACTGGTGGCCCAAGATCAGCGGCAGGATGTACCCGGAGTTCATCGCCAAACTCAGCGCGCTTACCGTATTCATCGGCTTCAATCTGACGTTCTTTCCGCAGTTCATCCTCGGCTACCTGGGCATGAACCGCCGTTACGGCTCTTATGCGCCCGAGTTTCAATCGCTCAACGTGCTCTCGACCGCCGGCGCCACTATCCTCGGCGTCGGCTACGTCGTGCCGCTGCTCTATCTCCTCTGGTCGTGGAAGTGGGGACCGCCCGCTCCGGCCAATCCCTGGCGCACCACGGGTCTTGAATGGAAGACGCCCTCACCGCCGCCCAAGCACAACTTCGCCGAGACGCCGATCGTCACTTGGAAGGCCTACGACTTTGAGGCGCAGAAGGAGGAACTGCACCTTGGCTGAGCTGGCAAATCTGGCACTGCGCGAGCAGTTTGAAACTGCCGAACAGCAGAGGGAGACCTCGACCTTCGGCATGTGGATCTTCGTCGTGACGGAGATGATGCTCTTCGGCGGACTCTTCGTCGCCTACACCGTCTACCGCTTACGCTTCCCGGCAGATTTCACCCGCGGCAGCAGCGAGATGGTGTTCTGGATGGGCGCGGTCAACACGGCGCTGCTGCTCTGCAGCAGCCTTACCCTGTCGCTTGCCGAAGCGAGCATTCGCGCCGGGCGGCGGCTGCTCTCGGGAGCCTTCCTCGGCAGCACGGTGCTGCTCGGGGCGACGTTCCTCGTCATCAAATTCACCGAGTACTACATGCACTACAAAGACCATAAACTGCCGGCCTATGGCTTCATCGAACACGGCCCGGGCGCGCCGCACGTGCAGCTCTTCTTCGTCTTCTACTACGTGCTGACGGGCCTGCATTCCGTTCACCTGCTGATCGGCATTGGCCTTGTGCTCACCATGTTTTATCCACTGCTCTTCGGTCTCGTGGGCAGGAGTTACGCCACACCGGTTGAAAACACCGGCCTCTACTGGCACTTCGTGGATGTGATCTGGGTCTTCCTTTACGCAATCTTGTACATCCCCGGGGTACACGCGCGATGATTCTTACGAATAAAGCATTCCGCACTCCCATACTTACGTGGGCTGCACTGATGGCCCTCATGCTGGCCACAACTTTCACTGCCTTCGTGAATCTCGGCGTGTGGACACCGCTCATCGCACTCGTTATCGCCGCCTGCCAGGCTTCGCTCATCGGTCTGTTCCTTATGCATGCGCTGCGCGGCTCGCGGCTGGTGCGTATCTCCATCATCGGCGGCCTCGTCTGGCTCTCCATCCTGATGCTGCTCACCGTGACGGACTACCTCACGCGGGGCATGCTTACGTCAACCGGCAAATAGGACCCGAGCCGGCCACCGGAAAGAACGTACTTCCGCAGCCGGCACCTCTACGTTGCAGTCGGTGGCCGGGCACGATAACATAGTGGCTGGCGCATTCCATCGGCACACCCTCAACGGGAATGCGCGTATTGCAAGTTGCGGAAGTGGTGAAATTGGCAGACACACCATCTTGAGGGGGTGGCGCCGAAAGGCATGGGGGTTCAAGTCCCCCCTTCCGCACCAGGAATTTTAAGAACTTTCATAGCAAAGGCTCTGCGCGGCGCGCTTCCATGATCATCCTGTTCACCATTATTCACGTCATCGTGTGCTTGTTCCTGATCGGCGTCATCCTGCTGCAGCAGGGCAAAAGCGCGGATCTCGCCGGGGCCTTTGGAGGTCAGGGCTCCCAGACCGCCTTTGGTCCACGCGGCGCCGCCAACCTACTTACCCGTCTCACGACGTGGTGCGCCGTCATATTCATGCTCACCTCCATTGCTCTTACGGTCCTTCTGCAGCGCAGCTCCGGTCAGCACTCCGTGCTTGAAGGTGTAAAGGCGAAGACCACGACGAGCGTTCCCGCCAAGAAGTAGCGATCTTCCACAGGACGACACAAAAGCCCGGCAGCTTGCCGGGCTTTTGTGTCCTGAACTACCGGCCCAGCCCCTCGCTGGCCGCGTGCAGCAGCCTGCCGCCGCGCGTGTCTCCGCTCAGTTCCCAGATCATCACTCCACCCAAGCCATTGCGCGCCGCAAACGCCGCCTTGGTGCGAATCGACTGCGGATCATCGAAGGTCCAGAAGGTGCTGCCATCATAAAGCCACGGGGCTCCCGATTCCGGGTCGCGATAGAGTCGGAATGGGTGCGCC
>CAYQYM010000275.1:0-3884 GCA_964421715.1 uncultured Acidipila sp. | reverse complement strand
GGAGCCGGTCGTGGAGCCGGTGCTTCCGGTGCCGCTTGCTGGCAGCACGGAGGTGCCGCAGCCGGAAATTGTGAACTCAACCAGGAGCAGAAGCAGTGCAAGAGCCCGATACGAACTACGCATGATTTATGGAGGCGAGGCAGGCACACGCCTGCGGGCGCGCGCGCAGAATAAGCCGCGCACGGAACCGCGGCTTGTAACGGCCGGGCCGTTCTTTCTAAGTTTTTTGGTGATCTATGGAGATACGGTATGTCTGCGCGCAGGCGCCTTCAAGCGAATAGTGCGCAGGCAGTGCCGCGCAGCCATTACTTTAGAAACAGAGTCGATGCGGCCATGCTGCGCGTGCAAGTTTGACAGCAAGAATCCGGATGCCGCGCGGTGCCGCGTGCGCAAGAATTAAAATCCTCAGAAGGAAGAGGTCTCTGATGAAGACGAGCCCGGTATTACGGGATAGAGACTGTCACGTGATGCTCGAACGTCGCCTGCGCTACACCATAGTCGAGTGTCTGCTGGACAGGATGTTGGTGGCAGCGACGGACAAGGGCATCGCCGCCGCCGCCTTCGGAGCGCTGGAATCAGAGCTTGAGGATGACCTGGCGGCGCGCTTTCCGCTGGCCGTGCACGTGCGTGATGATGAGGAGCTAGGCCGCGAGGTCGGGCAGGTGCTCTCGCTGCTCACCGAGCATCCGACCGCGCAGAAGATCTCGCTCGATGTGCGGGCCACGGCATTCCAGGCCCGCGTGTGGCAGGTCTTGCTGCGTATTCCGCGCGGCGAGACGAAGAGCTATGCGGAGGTGGCAGCTGAAATCGGCCAGCCGGCAGCCGTGCGTGCTGTGGCACGCGCCTGTGCCTCAAACCCGGTTGCCGTCGTAGTGCCATGTCATCGCGTGGTGGGCGCCGATGGCCGGCTCACCGGGTATCGCTGGGGCCTGGAGCGCAAAGAGCGCCTGCTTGCGCTTGAAAAGGCTTGAAGCGTGCGGACACCCTGTCGCGCGCGTCACTTGGGCGCCGGAACGGCTCTTGGCTGACGACCAGCACTGAGAACAGTCGCGGCACGATCGACAGGCGTTCGTGTGGATTCCCCACAGTCGGCGCGGACGCGGGACGCAGTTTACCGGAATCAGGCAGCCGGTATCAGCAACCGACTTGGCTGTGTGTTGCATCTGTCACAGCCATTTTGCTGCCGGCGCACACAGAACGACCTGTGCCAGCGCTCCGGCAGTGTCTGTAGTTGCGGTCGGCGCAAAGTGCTTCGCTCTGCCGCTCTCGCTTCTCATTTCCCGATTTCCAACCACCCCATTCATGCGTCTATCATGCGAATAGGTTCCCTTTTCCCCAGCAGCAGCCTATGAGACAGGAAGTATGAAAAGCCTGAGAATCACACTCGCCTGCGCCACACTTGCCGTGGCGCTCTCCGCATGGAGCCAGCAGGCCGACCCCGATGTAGCCCAAATGCAGAAGCTTGAAGACCAGTGGAGCGTGGCCACCGTGAAGCAAGACCAGTTCACGATGGAAAACCTGCTCGCCCCGAGTTTTGTCGGCGTCTCCGCCGCCGGTGAGGTCTCGACCCGCAACCAGCAGATCGCACGGCTCTTCGACAAGGCACAGTCCCAACTCCTCTCGATGGAGCAGCGCGTCGTAAGCGTGCGGCACGTGGGCGACACCGCCCTCGTGCAGGGTACCTACATTCTGAAGCGGCGCGCCAGCGGAAACGTCGTTGAAGAGCGCGGCATCTTTACGCACGTATTCGAGCGCACGCGTTCGAGCTGGATATGCGTGAACTCGCAGCACACCCTGGTGCTGGAGGAATCGGATGCAAAGCCGAAGAGCACCGCCAGGAGCAGCGCCGAGCTTCCCTTCCACGTGCCCTTCCTGCACAAGGGAGCGGAATCCACCGCACCGGCCAAGGCGCAGCAGCAGGCTGAGCCCGCTCCCCAGTAAACCTTGCTAAGAGGCATGAAAAAGCCGCCCGGCAACAGGGCGGCTTTTTCTTTAGGGAGAATAGTTCCAACGGAGGCAAAACCATCAGAACTTTCTGGCGAAATACTATGGTCGGCCCGGAGGGGTGTCAAGGCAAAATACCCCTCAACCTAAACCTCTGATAAATAGGCATTTATTCGGCAGTGTAAATTGCACATGGGATGGTGCAATTCACTCTTTCTTCGCCATAATTTAACCCCGGCTTGGACTTAAATCTTATTTAAATGTGCAACATAGCTCACTCGCTCAGCTTTAGACTGATGAAGTCATCGTCGTTCAGGGTGGAGAGCGGCTTGCCGCGCATGCGGCGAACCAGGGCCCTGCCCCCGCCCAGAAACACTCCGAGAACGAGGGCGGCGATGGCCAGGATAACGGTGAGCCAGGCAATGTTCAGGAGCAGGCGCGCAGCCTTCGATGCTTCGCTGACGTAGCCCTGCGCCTGGTTGCGTGTCACGGTCTCCTGCACGCGCACCTCAGCCAGCAGTTGCCGGGCCTGCCCGGCAGGCAGCGGCCCGGTGGCAAGGGCCAGCAGCGTGCCCACACGCCGAGCCTGGAGGCCGGCGGCGGCAGGCGGCAGACCGCCTGTGCTCGCGGCCTGGCGTATGGCCTGTTCCCGCCCGGCGGCGATCTGCGGCGTAGGGTATTCGATCAGCGTGAGCGTCTCACGCTGACTGCCCTCGTTGTAGACGGCGGTCACGGCCTCGGCCTCGCGGCTGAAGTCAATTAGCACCGGCGGCAGCGCCCCACCCATGCTGGTGTAAGCAACCGGGCCCACGGCATAGTGTACGGACACCTCATCGAGGCCCGACGCTGGGAGGTGCCCGGGCAGCGGTGGCGCAACGGATTCGGGCCCGGAGACGGCAGGAAGCGCCGCGGCGAGCTGGTTCAGCTCTGCCGGAGAGAGCGAGCCCGATTTGGCATTGGTCTCGACCGTCGTGACACCGGCCCAAAAGACGGTATGCTGCCCATCTGTAGCTGCGCCCTGGCCCACGCCTTTCGCCTGCGGCAGAACGTGCATGCCCGGCCTGCGAAGGTAGGTGAAGGCTCCATAGGCGCCCGTCGCATCGGCAAAGCGGTAGGCAATAGCGTCCATCGTGGCGGGACCACGGCGATAGCTCTCCTGCGCCGTGTCCTTGATACCATATTCGCGCAGAGCGTCAGCCTTGGAGAGGTCGACCGCGGGTGTCGACAGTCCTCCGCCCGTCCATCCGGCAAAGGACTGGGGTAGCAGCGCAGGAGACGGCGGCGCTGCGTTCAGGCCGGGAGCCGAAGCGGTCATACTGAGAGCGAGAGCGAAGAGAAGACGGCGCGAAGACATAAGACCCTGGTGGCGGCTGCACTGGCCGCACGCTCCGTACCTTCGGACGCGCGTGCGCCGCGTCGACCTTTAGCATCCAGACTAACACTCCATAATAAGCCCGCCCGTCGAGCAAAGCCCGGGAGGCAGGACTCCCCTGGCACGAATAGAATTGGAGTCTAGATGACTGTACAGGTGATTCCATGTCAGAACTGATTGAACCTCGCCGCTACCCCCACCACATGCTGCGCGAGATCTACGAGCAGCCGCAGGCACTGCGTGCAACGCTGGCCGCCTACACCAGTGAGTCCTCGCTCAAACCCGAGGCCTTTGCCGAGGCAGGCGAGGCGCTGCGCGGGCACCAGCGCGTGGTGATTGCTGCCAGCGGATCAAGCCGCCACGCCGGCCTTGCGGGCGAGATTATGCTCGAGGACCTGGCCGGGCTGACCGTCGACGTCGAATATGCCAGCGAGTACTGCTACCGCTCTACCCACACGCTGCAGGACCCGGCCGGGATCGTGCTCTCCCAGTCCGGCGCGACCGCGGCCACCCTGGCCGCGCTGCGCGGGGCGCGTGCCCGAGGGGCGCAGGCGGCAGCCCGCCCGAA
>CAYQYM010000274.1:0-3888 GCA_964421715.1 uncultured Acidipila sp. | reverse complement strand
GCAGGGAGGCCATGAGCTTGCGATACAGTTCTGTGAGCCGGCCTTCGGCTGCATGCTCGTCTGCGGATTTGGCTCTGCCTTTGAGCAAAAGGAGTGC
This sequence comes from uncultured Acidipila sp., assembly GCA_964421715.1. Taxonomy (GTDB): domain Bacteria; phylum Acidobacteriota; class Terriglobia; order Terriglobales; family Acidobacteriaceae; genus CAYQYM01. Next base: position 3,791 of record CAYQYM010000274.1, on the reverse strand, counting down.
CGCCCAGGGAGACACCGCAAACGCCACGAAAAGCGAAAACATCATCGCCGACGAAGCGCCAACCGGGATGGGCCGCATGTACGGTCCCATAAGCCCGCGCACGAACGCCATGGGCAGAATCGCCGAAATCACCGCGAAGGTGGCGAGGATGGTTGGATTGCCCACCTCCTGCACGGCTTCTACGGCGATCTCTGCAAGGTCACGGCGCTCGTTGCCGGGCATGCGGAAGTGACGCACGATGTTCTCGACCACAACAATCGCATCGTCCACAAGAATGCCGATCGAGAAGATCAGGGCAAAGAGCGTGATGCGATTGATGGTATAGCCGTACAGGAAGAACAGTGTGAGTGTAAGCGCAAGCGTAACAGGAATTGCGATTAGAACTACACCCGATTCGCGCCATCCCAGCGTGAACGCGATCAGCAATGTTACGGAGATGGTGGCGATGAACAGATGCTCCAGCAGCTCATCGGACTTCTCTTTTGCGGTCTGGCCGTAGTCCCGTGTGATGGTGACATTGAGATCATTCGGAAGCAGGGTTCCGTGAAGTTCAGCCAACCGCTTCTGAATAGCGTTCGAGACAACGGTGGCATTAGTTCCAGCGCGCTTGGCTACCGTAATGGTGACGGCGGGCAGTTCCACAGGCGGGTTTTGCACCGATTTGCCGGGAGAGTAGAGGACATAATCGCCGGGTTCCGATGGCCCCTCTGAAACCGCTGCGACATCGCGCAGGAAGACAGGATGACCGCTGCCAGCGCTGACAACCAGGTTCTGCACATCCTGAACACTGCTGAGCCATGTGCCAATCTGGAGTGCATCTTCCTTGCCGTTTCCTGTGAACTCGAGAGGCGTGTTGCGGTAATTCGAGCCCTGGATCTGCTTTGCGAGCGCGGCGGCCGAGAGGTGATAGCTTGCAAGCTTTCCCGAGTCGAACAGGACATTCACACGCCTGGGTTGGCCGCCAATGATCGAGGTCTCGGAGACGTTGTCGACGCGCTTGATGTCGCGCTCCAGTTCATCGGCAATCATGCGCAGGCGCGTACTGTCGTAGTTGGCTCCCGAGAGCGTCAACGTCATCATCGGGACATCGTTGATTGACCGCACCTTTACGAGCGGCTGGCTGGCTCCGGGCGGCATGCGATCTGACGCGCCGTTCAACTTCTTGTACGTCTGGGTAATCGCCTCCTCTTCCTTTTGCCCGACGTAAAAGCGTGCCGTCACCATGCTGATGCCGGGCTGACTCGTGGAGTAGACATACTCCACACCCGGTATGTCGCGGATCAGATGCTCGAGCGGTGAACTCACGCGCTCATCCACTTCGCGCGCCGAGGCGCCGGGAAGCTGCACGAAGATGTCGATCATCGGGACGATGATCTGCGGCTCTTCTTCGCGAGGAATCTCAAGGAGGGTGAAGGCGCCGAGGATCAACGCCGCGATCACGAAGAGAGGTGTGAGCTTTGAACGAATAAAGGTATGGGCGATCCCTCCTGCAATCCCGAGCTTGCTCATGTGCGAGGCTCGATTCTGCGTCCAATCAGCGAATCGTTCGGGTCTGCAAGAATGCGCTCGCCTGGCTGAAGACCACTCAGCACCTCGGCCTGCGAGCCGAAGCTGCGCCCGAGACTGACATAGCGAATCTGCGCAATCGACTGACTATCCAGCGCGAGCACCGCATCGAGCTGTCCGCGATGCCGTACCGCACTCACCGGAATAGTCAAGGCATTCTGCTGCACACCGGGAATCTGCACGTCGGCGGTCATACCGGAATAGATCGATCTCGAAGGAGGAAGTGCGATCTTCACCGTGAAGGTGTGAGCCGCCGGATCACCCGCAGGCAGAATCTCCAAAACCTTCTCTTCGAGCGGAGAAGACTGGCCGTGCAATGCGATCTGTACGCGCTGTCCCACATGCAGGTCGTGCAAGGACGATTCATTTACCTGCACGTCCAGCTCGTGGGATTGTGGGTTCTCGATGCGCAGCAGCGGAGTTCCCGGGGTAGCCATCGCGCCCGGATCAACGTACTTTCCGCTCACGACCCCGCTGAATGGTGCGGTGATGACGGTGTACGCGGCGTTCGCACTGGACTGGACACGTCCGGCCTCGGCAGCCTGAACCTGCGCTGCGGCCGCCTGCTGCTGGGCCTGCGCCTGCTCAAGCTGCGCCTTCACCTGATCGAACTCCTGCGGGGTGATTGAGTGACGCTGGTTCAGGGTGTCGTAGCGCGCATAGGTTTGGGCTGCAAGACTGGCCTGCGCTGCGGTGGCCGCAGCCTGCTTCTGTGCAGCGGCAACCTGCGCCTGCGCCTGCTTCACGCCGGCTGCCAGGCTGGGCGATGACAGACGAACCAGCACCTCGCCCTTGCGAACGGTATCGCCCTCATGGACGCGCACCTCGGAGATCGGTGCCATCACCTGGGAAGAGATATCCGCAGTCTCCCGCGAGATTACTGCTCCGGTTAACGTTGTACCCGCGGCCTGTTGGCTGTTCTGCACCTGTATTACGTGTGCCGCAATGGGAGCGCTTTGGTCAGGGAGCGTCTGCGGAGACTTGGAGCAGCCCGCAGCCAGCAGCAGAAAGGAGGAAGCACTGAGCACGCGGCGCATCATGGGCGTCCTCCTGCCGTGCCGACCGCCTTCGTTCCTGCAGCGAGCCGCACTTGGGCGTCCGCTATCCACCATTCATACAACGACTGTGCCCGATTCAATTCCATATCGCGAAGCTGCTCCTGTTCACGCAGAACCTCGGTCAGCAGTACCAGACCAACGCTGTAGCGGTCCGTGGCTGTTCTGAGAGTCTCCTGTGCTTGCTGCAACATACTGGCCGAAGTCGCATACTGTGCGGCCGCATTCTGGCGGGCAAAGAATGCCTGCTTCAATTGCAAAACCGCCTTCGTCTCTGCCTCCCGGTACTGTGCGAGAGCGGTCTGCAGTTGCGCGCTGGCCTGGTCCAGCTCCGCCCGCCTTGCACCGCCATCGAAGAGATTCAGCTCAACCTTTGCTCCGGCGGTCCAGTTGTCATTTCCGCCGCCCAGCGGATGCGGATTATCCGCCTGCACGTTGGCAAACGTGCTCACCTGAGGACCGAAAGCCCGATGCCCGGCTTTCACCGCCATCTCCGCCGCCTCCATCTGCTGGTGTGCCGCGATCAGATCCGGCCGGCCCTGGAGTGCCTGATGCTGTAGCTCTTCGAGCGTTGCCGTGAGGTCCGGCGGGGTTCCCGCCGGCGGGATAAGCGCATACGTCTTCTCCGGATCACCCAGGATGCCACCAAGATCCGCATACGCGAGCATACGGTTGGATTGCGCCTGTGCCTGCTCCTGCCGGCGCTGCGCAAGCGCAACATCAGCCTCCATGCCGTCAGCTTCAAGTGCTGTTCCGGCAGCAACGCGATCATGCGCGTCCTTCGCAAACGCCTGAGCCCGTGCCACCGCGGCAACCATCGCGGCGCTTTCCTGATCGGAGAGCAGGGCGCGGTAGTACGCCCGTACGGTCTCAAAGGCAGTGTTCTGCTCCGCCGCCACGGTCTGCTCCCTGGACGAGCTCAGGGATTTGCGCGCGCTGGCGACCTGTAACCGCGTCCTGCCTGCATCAAAGAGCATCCAACTGGCCGATGCGGAACTGCTGTAGTCTGCGGTTGGTGCCGGGTAATTCAAGCGGTCAGGCGCGAAGTCCGCGGTGCTGAACCGGCCCTGGCGCAGCCTCGCTCCAAACGCAAACACAGGATCGGTGGACTCAGTGAAGATCTCCGCAGCGCCGATCCTGGGCATCAAGCCGGATCGGGCCGTCTTTACC
>CAYQYM010000273.1:0-3916 GCA_964421715.1 uncultured Acidipila sp. | reverse complement strand
CCGGGCAGCGGCATGGGGTGTGTCGTGGGCCCGTGAGAGGTGGGGGCGATCGGGGGAGGGTCAGCCTGTGAGGTACGCGTGGGCAGGCGGGTCGGGGGGCCGACGCGCTGGACACCCACAATGACGCCGGGCAGCTCCGCAAAATAGCCAAGGCCGGCAAACGCGGCCATCAGCGAGATACCCGGGCCTGAGGTGGCCGTCATGGAGCGTGCTCCGGCCCAGCCTGCGCCCAGCACCATGCCGATCGCGGCCAGCTCGTCCTCGGCCTGCACCACGGCAAAGCTGGCCTTACCGCTGGGCTCCACGCGGTACTTCTTGAGGTAGTCGATGAGCTGCTCCACCACCGACGAGGACGGCGTAATCGGATACCAGGTGACGACCGTGACGCCAGCGAACATGGCCCCGAGCGCCGTGGCGGCGTTGCCGTCGATGATGATCTTGCCCTCGGTCGCGTGCATCCGCTCGAGGTGGTAAGGGTCCTGCTTTGTCAGCGAGCTGGAGGCATACTCGCGTCCCGCCTGCACCGCGGCCCAGTTCAGGTCCGCGGCCTTCTGCTTCTTCGCAAATTGGCGGCGCAGCGCGGTCTCCACGGCGCCCATATCCACGTCGATCAGCCAGGCCACCACTCCCACGTAGATCATGTTCTTGACCAGCTTGCGCAGGCGCGCCTCAGGACACACGGCGGCCGTGAGCTTGTCAAAGGGAACCGGGTAGCTGACCACGTCTTCGCGGTACTGCTTCAAGTCGAGCGACTCTTCGTAAATGGCCACCGCGCCTGCGGGCAGCGACAGGATGTCGTCCTTCGCTGTCTCGGCGTTCATCGCCACCAGGATGTCGATCTCCTTCTTCCGGGCAACGTAGCCGTGCCGGCTGGCGCGAATCGTGTACCAGGTGGGCAGGCCCGCAATGTTAGACGGGAACAGGTTTTTGCCGCTGACCGGAATGCCCATGTTGAAGATGCCCTTAAGCAGCACGCTGTTTGCGGACTGCGAGCCGGATCCGTTGACGGTCGCTACCTGGATGCTGAAGTCATTCGTGATGCGCTTCGCGGTGGACTGGTCTGCGTCCGGCGCCGGTTTGGCCGTGCCCAACGCCAGGTCTCCTGTCGCCATGTGGCGGTGTTCCCTTCAGATAGGAATGGAAAGAGCGCGTCTTTCTTACATTTCATTATAGGGAACCGGAACAGCACGCAGCCAGGACGGGGAGTGAATGGATACATTCTCCACCGGGCTGCGCAAATTGCACCCTGAACGGAACTCATTGAATCCAGTTAGCGTAAGGGTAGAGCAGCAGAAAGACAATCATGGAGAGCGCCATGATGTCCATGTAGAGCAGCAGCAGCACGCCGCCGTGATAAAAGCTCCACCGCAGCCGCAGGCAGCGCACCGTGTCCCAGGTGCCCCACAAGGCCATCAGCGTGGGGATGAGAAGCAGAGCCGTGGCGCGCGTGTTGGGAAAACCGGAGAGTGGGACAGCCACCAGGAGCGCCGCCAATACAAGCACGGTGCCGCGCAGCAGAGATCTTGCCCGGAGGTTAAAGACTGCAAGCCGCATCTAAGAAGTGCTAATATCGCCCTCGCCAATGTCTACTCTATCGAAGTCAGCCGGCGGGGGTGAAAGCCGCTCGCGTGACATGGAAAAGCGAGAGCGCATCGTGAAGCGGGCCGCGCGCGAGTTGCGCGATGGCTACTACGTAAACCTGGGCATCGGCATGCCCACGTTGATTGCCAACCACGTGCCGCAGGGCATTGAAGTCGTGCTGCAGTCAGAGAACGGCATGCTCGGCGTCGGGCCCTATCCGCTTGAAAGCGAGGTCGACGCGGACCTCATCAACGCGGGCAAGGAAACCGTGACCGAGGTGCCCGGCACGAGCTACTTCTCAAGTGCTGACTCGTTTGCCATGATCCGCGGCGGCCACGTGGACCTGAGCATCCTTGGCGCGATGGAGGTGGATGCCAACGGCAACCTGGCAAACTGGATGATCCCCGGCAAGATGGTGAAGGGCATGGGCGGTGCCATGGACCTGGTGGCGAGCGCGCGGCGGGTCATCGTGACCATGGAGCACACCACGCGCGACGGCAGGCCGAAGATTCTGCATCGATGCACACTGCCCATTACGGGTCTCGGCGTCGTGGATACCATAGCGACGGAGATGGCGTGGATACGCGTGACTCCCGAAGGGCTGCTGGTGGAGGAGATGGCGCCTGGTGTCACCCGCGATGAGCTCGAGCAGGCGACCGGGGCTGTACTGCGCTTCAGCAACGACCTGCGCCTGATGGAAGGCTAACGCGCGCTGCCGGCGGCGTTTGCATAGGTAGCGCTGAATCTGATTGCAACTTTGAGGAACCACGGCTAATCTACCTGTACACGTGACAGTGCGCTTCCAACCCGTGGCCCTTCTTGCCTGTTGTCGCTGTCGCTAGTTCTCGTCCGCAGAACTGAACCCCTCCTTCTCTCTAAAACTTAAATTTCACCTGGAGCCTTTCTCTATGCAGGTCTCTATGCGACGTCTTTCTCTGGACACGTGGGCCGTCTTCCTTTCGCTGTCGCTCGCCCTGCTTGTCCGCGCCGGCATTCTCAGAACAGTTCCCTGGTAAAAGGAGAGCACCTTGGCTACTTCCGCCACTTATCCCCAGGCGCAGCAGCATGCGCTCCCCGTTCGCCTCTTCCAACTGCTTCCCGGCATCCTGCTACTGGCTGCCGTGGGTTATGCAGGCAAGCTCATTGAGCAGTCGATCTCACGCTATGGCAAGGCTCACCACCTGGTGCTGCCAAACATCGAGTATGTGCTCTGGGCTATCGGCATCGGCCTGCTCATCTCGAACACGGTCGGGGTGCCGGCTATCTTTCGCGCGGGTGTCGCCACGTATGAATTCTGGCTCAAGGCCGGCATCGTGCTGCTGGGCTCGCGTTTTCTGCTTGCAGACGTGCTGCGTCTCGGCGGCCTGAGCCTCGGGCTGGTCTTCATCGAGCTCGCGCTTGCGCTTACCTTCATGACCCTCCTTGGCAGGGCCTTCAGGCTCTCTCCCAAGCTCGTCACCCTGCTCGCAGTCGGCTCCTCGATCTGCGGCGTCTCCGCCATCATTGCGACGCAGGGCGCCATCGACGCCGACGAGGAGGACTCCTCCTACGCTATCGCCGCCATCCTTGCTCTTGGCGCTCTCTCGCTGATTGTCTTTCCGCTCATCGGCCACGCACTGCACCTCGGCGACCACGCCTATGGCCTGTGGGCGGGGCTCGCCGTGGACAATACCGCCGAAGCCACGGCCGCCGGCGCGCTCTACTCTGACAGCGCAGCCCGGTTTGCCGTGCTGGCAAAGACCTGCCGCAACGCCATGATCGGATTCATCGTGCTCGGCTATGCGATCTACTGGGCTTCAAAGGGGAAGGCACAGCAGGTGAGCCACAAAGGTGCATTCCTCTGGAATAAGTTCCCCAAGTTCGTCCTCGGTTTCCTGCTGATCTCCGTCCTCGCGTCCATCGGCTTCTTCAGCAGGGGGCAACTTACCACGCTCGGCAACCTGTCACGCTGGGCCTTCCTGCTCACCTTCGCCGGAGTGGGTCTGCGCACCAGCTTTAAAGACCTGGGCAGGCAGGGAGTGCGGCCCTTCATTGTGGGTGCGGTGGGCGAGGTGGCGATCGCTGCCATCACCCTTGGCCTTGTCTTCGGCGCCGATCGCATCTTTCATCTTTGACGTGTCCCCTGAAGAGCCGGCGGTTGCTTCCGGATCAGGGGCTTCAGCGCGGCGAGCACATCCTTTGCCACGCACTTGTTGCCCCTTGCCGTCGCGTGAATGCCGTCTTCCTGCATGTCTCCCGGCACGTTGTAGACGTGCTGCAGCAGAAAGGGAAGCAGCGGCAGCTTGTACTTGCGCGCAAGCAGCACATAGGTCTGGTCGAAGTCCCGGATGTAATC
>CAYQYM010000272.1:0-3919 GCA_964421715.1 uncultured Acidipila sp. | reverse complement strand
GCGGCGGGTGGCGTGGAGCTGCTGCAGCAGGCAGCGTCGGCGGTTGAGGCCGCCGGGGTGGCTGCTTTGCGCACCTTGAGCCTCGATGGGGGTGATGCAGGCCGGGGGGAGCGCACGATCGAGCAACGCCCGGAGGAATGGCGCGCGATAGACGTGCTGGTGAATAATGCGGGGCTGAGCCGTGGACTGGACAAGCTCTACGAAGGACACCGCGAGGACTGGGAAGAGATGATCGATACCAACGTAAAGGGGCTGCTTTATGTGACGCGCGCGGTGGTGCCCGGCATGGTGGAACGCGGCCGCGGCCACGTGGTGAACCTGGGCTCGACCGCCGGTGAGATGACCTATCCCAGGGGCGCGGTGTACTGCGCCACCAAGGCGGCGGAGCGTGCCATCAACGACGGTCTGCGGCAGGACGTGCTGGGCACGCCGCTGCGCGTGACGACGATCGACCCGGGCATGGTGGAGACCGAGTTCAGCCAGGTGCGCTTCCGCGGAGACAAGGAGCGGGCAGCGAAGGTCTACCAGGGACTGACGCCGCTGGGCCCGGAGGACGTGGCGGATGCGGTGCTTTGGGCCGTAACGCGTCCGGCGCACGTGAACATTGCACGCGTGCTGCTGACGCCAGTGGACCAGGCAAACTCGCTGCTGTTCCACCGGCAGTGATGTGCGCGGCTAGAGCCGCGCCAACTCGGCCTCGATGTCGCTCAGGGCGGCCTCGAGCGCGGCGCGGCGATGCGGGCTTGAGGTGCGTGCCGCGAGAATGTGCTCGCGCTTAAGCTCGAGATCCTGCCGGGCACGTTGCCGCGTTGCCGCCTCCACCGCAACCGCCTTTCTGGTCGCAGTCTGCTGGTTGGTCTCACTCATCTGCTCTTCCACGGACTTGCTTTCCCACCCTCTTGCCATGAATACAGTTTAGACGACCTTCGATTTGCGGCGACCGGGACGGCTTGCGGGCATCTATCCTGGTGAGTTTCGTAATCTTCCAATCGAGGTTTTCTCCGATGAAGCAGTGGCATATCTCCGGCTTTGGCATTGATCAGCTTGAGCTCGCAGACGTACCGCAGCCGGCACCCGGACCCGGCGAGGTGCTGGTAAGAGTGCATGCGACGTCGCTGAACTATCGCGACCTGATGATGGTGCTTGGCTTCTACAATCCAAAGCTCCGGATGCCGACCGTCCCACTCTCAGACGGTGCCGGGGAGGTGGTTGCTACCGGAGACGGCGTGACCCAGTGGAAGGCGGGGGACCGCGTAGCCGGCATCTTTATGCAGAATTGGATCGACGGCAGGCCCTCGGCAGAGAAGCAGCACGGCGCCCTCGGCGGAGACGTGGACGGCATGCTGAGCGAGTACGTGGCTCTGAACGAGAGCGGAGTGGTGCGCATTCCCGATCACCTCTCCTATGAAGAAGCCGCGACGCTGCCCTGCGCCGGTGTGACCGCGTGGAACGCCGTGGTGAGGAGCGGCAGCGTAGGGCCTGGAGATACCGTGCTGATCCAGGGCACAGGCGGTGTATCGATCTTTGCGCTGCAGTTCGCGAGGTCTGCGGGAGCGCGCGTGATCGGCACCTCGTCCAGCGACGAGAAGCTGAAGCGCGCGGCGGGGCTCGGCCTGGACGCGGGATTGAACTACAACTCCACACCGGATTGGGCCGCGTGGGTGCGGGAGCAGACAGGCGGCCGCGGTGCGGACCTGGTAGTAGAGGTGGGCGGCCCGGGCACCTTTGATCAGTCGCTCTCTGCCGTGGCAGTAGGGGGAACGGTAGCGCAGATTGGCGTGCTGAGCCAGTCCCAGCAGCCTGTAGATGTGCGGCCCATGCTGATGCGGCAGATATGTGTGCAAGGGATTTACGTAGGTTCCCGCGCGGACTTTGTAGCCATGAATCGCGCCATGGAGCAGTTGAAGATCAAACCTGTTGTAGACAAGGCGTTTAGCTTTGACCAGGCAAGGGAGGCGCTAAAGCACCTGCAATCCGGTAGACACTTCGGCAAAGTGGTAGTGCGCGTGCAGTAACCCAGAGAGTTAGCAGTTTTCTGCCACCAGGCAGGCGACAAACCGGCCAGAGCTGCATCTTAGTAGCAGCACAAGGTCTCGCCCGGTATGCCGCAGGGGGCAGTCACGCGCGAGAGGAGAGAGGAGGAGGGTTCTTATGAGCTTTCTTCAATCCATCATTCGATTTTTCTGTGAATTACTATTCGGCTGCAGCCACGAAAGGCTGACACGCCCTTTCACCTTGGAGAGCGAGACTTACAAAGTCTGCCTGGATTGTGGCAAGCAGATCTACTACTCACCGGAAAACATGCGTCCGCTGAGCGCCCGCGAACTGCGCAGGTTGCGTGCAGCGCAGGCCGGCGAGGTGGCAGTGCTTCCCGCGCCCGTAGCGGTAATGCTGCCGGGCAGGAAGAGCGACGCTGCTGCCTGAGTCTTCGGTCGCGGGCAGTTATACTGCACGCAGTCTCCGGAGTGCCCAGCGTTGATCGTCGAAATCTCTGCCCTCACCAAGATTTACGAAGGGAAGCAGCGCGTCATTGCCGTAGACGGGCTCGACCTTTGCGTGCCGCAGGGTGAACTGTTCGGGCTTCTGGGCCCGAACGGAGCGGGCAAGACCACCACCATCAGCATCTGCACCACGCGCGTGCTGCCCACCAGCGGCCGCGTGTTAATTGCCGGTGTGGATGTGGTGGCGCACCCCTCGCGCGCGCGGCTCGGCATGGGCGTGGTGCCGCAGTACAACACGCTGGACCGCTCGCTGAGCATCTACGAGAATCTCTACTTTCACTGCCGCTATTTCGGCTACTCCAGTGCCGAGTCGAAGGCACGCGCGAACGCACTGCTGGCACAATTCCTGCTGACGGAGCGGGCAAAAGCGTTTCCTTCGCAGCTCTCTGGCGGACTGCAGCAGCGGGTACAGATCGCGCGTGCGATCGCGCATCGGCCATCCGTGCTGTTTCTGGACGAACCCAGCGCGGGGCTGGATCCGCAGGGCCGCATTGCGATGTGGGATGCCGTGCGCGCCCTGCGGCAGGAGGGCATCACCGTGGTGCTGACGACGCACTATATGGAGGAGGCCGATGCGCTGTGCGACCGCGTGGCGATTGTGGATCATGGCAGGATGCTCGCGCTGGATACGCCGGAGCGGCTGAAGACGCTGCTCGGCGCGGAGATACGCATCGAGCTGAAGCTGCGGCAGCAGGATAGTGCTGAGATGCTGGCGACGCAGTTTGCTGGCATTCCGGGTGTGCAGCGCGCCGAGCCGATTGGCGGGGGCATCCGCATCTTTGCGCAGTCGACCGATGGCCTGCTGCCGGTGCTGATGGAGGTTGCGCAGCCATATGGTGTGCGCGATGCCAGCATTAGCGAGCCGAGCCTCGAGACGGTGTTTATCAAGCTAACGGGAAGAGACCTGCGTGAGTAACGAACGCACTGCTACGGCTGCCCGAGCATTCGTGGGACTCATGCTGCGCGATTTGCGGGTACTGAGCCGCGAAATTGGTCCGTTCGTCGTGCGCATCATTATGCAGCCCCTGCTGTTCCTGTTTGTCTTCACCTTCGTTATGCCACGCATCGGCCAGGGAGGGATGATGGGTGGTGGCGGACTGACCTTTGCCACGGTGCTGCTGCCGGGGCTGATGGCCGTGGCGATCATGTTCAGCGGCATCGCCGCCGTGGCGCTGCCGCTCTCATCGGAGTTCGGCATCACGCGCGAAATTGATGACCGTGTGATGTGTCCGCTGCCTGTGACGTGGGTCGCCGTGGAAAAGGTCTGCTTCTCGGCACTGCAGAGCGTGCTGGCCGCGCTGCTGGTGCTGCCGCTGGCTTATTACGTGCCCGCGGTGCCGGTGCATGCGCATGTCGCGAGCTGGCCCATGCTGATTGCCGTGCTGGTGCTGGCCAGCCTGGTGGCCGGTGCGCTGGGG
>CAYQYM010000271.1:0-3926 GCA_964421715.1 uncultured Acidipila sp. | reverse complement strand
AGGTGATGGAGTCCTCTCCTGGTGATGACTTCAACGCCATTGACGCGAATATCCTGGTCGACACCGATGGCAAAATCTGGCTTTCATATGGCAGCTACTGGTCGGGCATCAAGCAGCGCGAGGTGGATCCAGCCACGGGCATGCCAGTGAGCGGCGGCCGCCGTTATGACCTGGCCGCACGGCCTGATGTGCCTGTGCATCCCATCGAGGCAGCCTCGCTCATTCACCACGGCAGCTACTACTACCTGTTCGTCTCGATCGACTACTGCTGCAATCCCGACGTGACCACGGACAACTACAAGGAGGCCGTGGGACGCAGCACCAGCCCGCACGGCCCGTTCGTGAACAACCGTGGCGACCCGATGCTGTCCGGTGCATCGACCGTCATCCTTGCGGGAAACAGCCGTTGGGCTGCTCCCGGGGGAGGCACGGCCTACGTCGACCCAGCCACGGGTGATGCGCTGTTCACCTTTCACGCACTGGACAGACCGGTCCAGTACGCCACCACGCTGTGGGTCAACTCCATTGATTGGGTGGACGACTGGCCCGTGCTTCACTAGCTGCATGGAACCTGGACGAGTCACCGCCCGTATCCCTGCCATGCTGCCGGCACGCCTCTCGCTCCGCCAGGCCGTTCAGATGGGCGTTATCTTTGCTGCCCTCAAGCTGCTGATCCAGATCGCCGGCAACATGCTGGCACAGCACGCCGGCTATGGCATCTTCCGCGACGAACTTTATTACCGGGTCTGCGGGCAGCGGCTGGCCTTTGGTTATGTCGATCAGCTTCCACTCGTCGCGCTCCAGGCGCGGGTCACGGATATGCTCTTCGGGCATCACACGATGTGGACACTTCGATTGCTCTCCGCGGTGGCGGGAGCGGCGAAGGTCTTCCTTACGTCCCTGCTGGTGTGGGCGCTCGGTGGCACGCGCCGGGCTACGTGGCTGGCCATGCTGGGCGTCCTCGTGGCCGGCGTCTACCTCGGGGTAGACAGCTATCTGTCCATGAACTCGTTCGACCCCGTCTTCTGGATGATGGCGACACTGGCGCTCATCCGCATCGTGCATCACGACGAGGCAGCACGCTCGGGCGTGGTGATGCCGGGGGCCAGCCCGCGAGTCATTCGCAACTGGTGGCTTGTCTTCGGCGCGAGCGCCGGGCTCGCCTTTGAAAACAAGGACTCTGTCGCCTTTTTCCTGGTGTGCCTGCTGGCCGCGCTCCTGCTTACACCCGAGCGCCGCATCCTGGTCAGCCGCTGGTGTGCGGCGGCCATCGGTATCATCGTGCTGATCGCGCTGCCCAATTTTTCTCTGGCAGGTTCATTTCCACTTCCCCACCCTCGAGTGGCTGCGCAATGTCGCTCACAGCGATAAAGACGTGAAGCTCTCACCGCTTGCCTTCATAAATGCGCAGTTCCTCATGCTGAACCCACTGAATGTGTTCTTGTGGGGCGCGGGAGTTCTGTGGCTGCTTTTCCACCGGAGCCTGGGTTTTCTTGGCGTCTTCTACCTGCTCTTTCTCGCGCTTATGATGGCGCTTCACGCCAAAGACTACTACCTGGCTCCAGCCTATCCGGTCTTCTTCGCCGCAGGGGCCATCGCGCTCACCGCAGGCACGCGTAGCGCGCATCTTCGCACTGGCGTCATCGGCGCTTACGCGCTGCTGCTCGCCGTCAGCTTCTTCCTCTTCGTTCCCTTCTCCATTCCGGTGCTGCCGCCACAGCAGTTCCTGGGGCATGAAAGGGCGCTCCACTTTGCTCCGAAAGACTCTGAGAACCACGCAGCCACGCTGCTGCCGCAGTTCTATGCAGACCGCTTTGGGTGGGAAGAGATGGTGGGGCAGATTGCCGGGGTGTACAACGCCCTGCCTGAGGCAGACAAGAGACAGGTCGGTATTCTATGCGACAACTACGGCGAGGCCGGCGCCGTGGACATTCTGGGCCGCAGGTATGGACTGCCCTACGCCATCAGCGGCCACCAGAACTACTTACTCTGGGGCCCGCGCGGTCACACCGGTTCCGTAATGATCATCCTGCGCAGAAGCCCGGAAGACATGCCACAAAACTTCGAGACGGTGGAAGACAAGGGGCTCATCGACAATAAGTACGCCATGCCATCAGAACGCAAGCACATCTACCTCTGCCATGGCCTCAAGGAGAACCTGGCCGACCGCTGGTATCGCGAGAAAGACTACTACTGAGACGGGCGCACTTCTGAGACAATCGCGTCAATCCGTCATCTTGACCGGGAGAAGTGATTGTTCAGAACTGCACCAGAGTCTGCAAGCCAGGCCAGTCTGCCGCGCGTGCTCGGCACCTCCCATGCCACGGCTATCGTGGTGGGCACCATCATCGGCAGCGGCATCTTTCTTGTTCCGCATGAGATGACGCGCGCGGTCGGCAGCGCCAGCCTGGTTTACCTGGCGTGGATCGCCGGCGGCCTGCTCTCGCTGTTTGGCGCAATGACCTATGCCGAGCTCGGCGCCATGATGCCCCATGCCGGCGGCGAATACGTCTACCTGCGCGGCGCCTACGGCGACCTCACGGCCTTTCTCTATATGTGGACGTGGTTTGCCGTTGCCAAACCCGCGTCCATTGCAAGCGTGACCACGGGGATGGCGCGCACGCTGGCCATCTTTCCCTCACTCGCCTGGCTTGACAACGTGATCGTGGCCGGCCTGTTCAGCCTCACGTGGTCACAGCTCTTTGCCATCGCCGTCACTTGGCTCATCACCGGGCTGAACTACCTCGGCATCAAAAAAGCCGGCGACTTTCAACTCGTCTTCACCTGGCTTAAGGGACTGCTGATCGTTGCCATTGCCGGCTTCTGCCTGCTGTCGCGGTCAGGCTCCACCGCACACTTCCATACAGCCTTCAACGAGGCGCAGGGCGGCTTCAGCGGCTTCATGGTAGCGCTCATCGCCGCGCTCTGGGCCTATGACGGGTGGAACGACCTGACCATGGTGGCCGGCGAGGTGCGCCGCCCGGAGCGCAGCCTTCCCTTCGCGCTGATCGGTGGCCTGTTTATCGTTGGCGCACTATACATGACGACAAACGCGGCAATTCAATACATCCTGACCGCTGCGCAGATCGCGGCCTCACCGCGTCCGGCAGTCGCAGCCATGGCGCTCGTCGTAGGCCCTGGCGGAGCAGCGCTGGTCTCCGCCGTTATGGCGCTGAGCATATTTGTAACCCTGAATGGCACAATTATGTCCGGCGCTCGCGTGCCCTTCGCCGCCGCCCGCGATGGCCTCTTCTTTGCGCAGATGGGCAGCATCCACCCGCAATTTCAAAGCCCTTCCACCTCGCTCATCGTGCAGGGGGCGCTCAGCACGGCTCTGCTGCTCGCGGTGGGGCGCTTCCAGCAACTCTTCGAGCTTGCCATCTTCGCCGAGTGGCTCTTCTACATGATTACCGCGACGACGGTCTTCTACTACCGCCTGCGCTGCCCGGAGGCGCCGCGGCCCTACCGCGTCTGGGGCTATCCGGTGCTGCCCGCGCTCTTCGTCGCCGCGGCAGCAGTGCTGCTCTACTACAGCTACGCGGAGAACCTGCGGAACTCGCTGATCGGCACAGGCATCATCATGCTCGGACTGCCGCTCTACGCAGCTCTGCGCCACAGCTCCGAAACGAAACTCTTGACAAAGCACCGATGACGGCTTATGAACCCGTGTGTATATGGAGAGACTTCCATGTTCAAACGCTCTCGTTCAACCTTCAGAACAGCGATCTCCGGCCTTGTAACATCCTTTTGCGCACTTTCCACAACAGACTCGTTCGCAGCGTGCACAGTACTTCGCGTCAAGTACATACTGGATGCCTGCAGGAGCAGTAACACCTGTGACTATCTGGTTTGCTCTGACGGGTCTGCTACAGGTCTAGAACCAGTCTCATAATTCCCAACGGCGGTGATTTCGTTCATTCTGGAGT
>CAYQYM010000270.1:0-3929 GCA_964421715.1 uncultured Acidipila sp. | reverse complement strand
TGGGGGGGACGGAGTCCGGGGGTCGTGCCGGGTGTACCGACGGTGACTATCAGGCTGGCGGGGCGGAGATTGTGGGTGCAGCCGCCGACGTCTGGGGCCATGCAGAGATGGTGGTCAAGGTGAAGGAGCCGGTCGAGAAGGAGTACCTCTTCTTTCGCGATGGGCTGGTGCTCTTCACCTATCTGCACCTGGCGCCGCTGCCCGAACTGACGGCGCAGTTGCTGGCGAAGAAGGTCACCGGCATTGCCTATGAGACGATCCGGGACCGTGCGGGCACGCTGCCGCTGCTGACCCCCATGTCAGAGGTGGCAGGCAGAATGTCGGTCCAGGTAGGCGCCTCTTATCTTGAGAAGGAGCGCGGTGGCCGGGGCGTGCTGCTGGGCGGCGTTCCGGGTGTTCCGCCGGCAAACGTGTGCATCATCGGCGGCGGCATAGTCGGCACCAACGCAGCAAAGATCGCGCTGGGTATGGGCGCAAAGGTCACGCTGGTGGACCTGAACCTGAACCGCCTGCGCGAGCTGGATGACATCTTCAACGGCCGCCTCTACACGCTCGCTTCCAACAGCTACAACGTGAGCCATGCCGTACGCGAAGCCGACCTGGTGATTGGCGGCGTCCTGATTCCGGGTGCGGCCGCCCCCAAGATCGTCACCAAGGCAATGGTGGCTACCATGAAGAAGGGGTCCGTGATCGTCGACGTAGCCATAGACCAGGGTGGCTGCATTGAGACCGCGCGGCCAACCACACACAGCGACCCCGCCTATGAAGTCAACGGCGTGGTGCATTACTGTGTCACCAACATGCCGGCAGCCGTGCCGAACACCTCCACGCTGGCGCTGACCAATGCTACATTTCCGTATGTCCTGCGACTGGCCAAGCAGGGGGCGAAGGGCGCAATCCTTACAGACGACGGAATACGCGATGGCGTGAACACCTACGCCGGCACGCTGACCTGTGAGCCGGTGGCCAGCTCGCAGCGGAAACCCTGGCGTGCGGTACGGGAGCTGCTGGCCTGAGTGAGCCTGCGCCGGGCATCGACCCCTCATGTCCATCAGAAAAAAGCTTGCGCCTCTCTCATCGAGGGCGCAGGCTTTTTATCGAAAGGACTAGCGACGAACTGTCACCGGAGACTCCAGGCGGAAGGTGAGCAGCGTCTCGGCTGGAATCACGATCTCTTTGTTACCGGTGAAGGCAGTGCCTGCCGTGCCTGCGCCTGCCCCGGCCAGACCACCGATTAAGGCACCCTTGCCGCCTCCGGCAAGACCGCCAATGAGGGCTCCGAGACCAGCACCGCCGCCCACCATGGTGGCCGTGCGCTTGCCTTTGCCAGATTCCACGCGGGACACCGTACTGGTGGCCACCTGGTAGCTGCGGCCTTCTGCGCGAATGGTGTCAAGCCGCAGCGAGAGGGAGGCCTGCCCTTTGAAGCGGCCGAGCGACCTGGCGCTTACCACTGTGCCCGAGGCAGCAGCGCCGCTGGCCACGAGGGTGCGGCCATCGACGACAATAGGATCGGCAACGGTGGCGCTGAAGCTGTCACCGCTCTGGCTGATCTTCGAACCGACTGCCTGATCCAGCTTCACGCGGATGTGCGTTCCGGCCGGGATGGTGTAGGAGACGGGGGCGGCTGGCTGGGCCGCGGAAGCGGTGTTTGCCGCGTCTGCGCGCTGTGATGCCGCGGCCGTTGGCGCGGCAGACTGCGGCTGCGCCATCGCGTCTGTTTGCGCGGCCGGAGGCGCCGGGGGATTCTGCGACGCGGTATTCTGCTGGTCTTGTTTCTTGCAGCCGGAGGCAAGCAGCAGACTCGCCAGGGCAACCGGAAGAGTGAAGCGCGTTGCGCGGAAGTTTTTCATAGCGCCATTAGGATGCCACTTTCCCCGTAAGATTTGCTAGTTTTTCCGGCGGCACAAGGATTCGGCTCTCATGCGCCGCCTATAATCCTGAGCGGGAGCATCGGATGCCAGACACAGCCAGACCCGGCATTCCCAAGCGAACGACCATTCTGCTGCTGGCAGGCGCCATGCTGCTGCTACTGCTGCTGCTCGATGCACTGAACGCCTTCAATCTCACCTTTCTGCGCCCGCACAGCACGGCAGCCATCTTTGTGTTCACGGCAATCACAGTGCTGGTCTTTCTCGTCTTCCTGATGCTGCTGGTGCTGCTCTTCCGCAACATCCTCAAGCAGCTGGCTGACCAGCAGAGCCGTGTGCTCGGCTATAGGCTGCGGTCACGCATGCTGATTGGAGCCGTGCTCATCAGCTTCGCGCCAGCGTTCTTCATGTTCTTCTTCAGCTACCTGCTGATGAATCGCTCGATCGACCGCTGGTTTTCGCAGCCGGTCTCAGACCTGCGTGAGGACTCGACCCGCATCGCGCTCGAACTCTCAAGCTACGTGGCCTCCAATGCGCGGGCGGAGGCGGCATCGCTGGCGCAATCGCTGCAGACCACGCGCGTGCTGAGTCCGCAGGATAGCGCGCTGGCCCTTTTTCGCCGCCACCGCGTGACGCTGCAGGGCGGCTTCGTAATCGTCTACCGGGACGGGGAAGCGCTAGCGAATTACCAGGTACCCGCGCCTAACGGACCGGTCATCGTACGCGCCTGGATGGAGGACGCGGGCTCGACCACGGCACCGGCCGGCGAGCCGCTGGCCACAACCGTGATGCATGCGGCGGGCAGAAGCGACCAGCCTGTGCTGGTGATCAACGGTGATGAGTACGCACTCGGCTCAGGGGAGACGAGCGACGGCGGGATGGTGGTGGCAGCGCTGCCCATGCCGGCCGGGCTGAGCACCACTGTCGGGCACATCCGCGCCGGAGCTGCCGACTACTGGATGCTCTACCGGCAGCGCCGTACCCTGCGTGCCACGTATCTGCTGCTCCTTCTGCTGCTCACGGTGCTCGTCTTCTTCGCCTCCACGTGGCTTGCGCTCTACCTCTCAAAACAGGTAACCCGGCCGGTGGAGGCGCTGGCCGACGCGATGAACGAGATTGCCGAGGGCAACTACAGCCAGCGCGTGAGGATACAGGCTACGCAGGAACTAGGCGAGCTGATTCGCAGCTTCAATCACATGGCGGCCGATCTTGAAACAAGCCGCGCGCTGGCAGAGAGCTCCAGCCGGCAGCTCTCAGCAGCCAACAGCCGCCTTGAGGAACGGCGGCGCGAGCTTGAGCGCATTCTTGAGACGATGCCGAACGGCGTGGCCACGCTGGACCGCGAACGCAGATTGCTGCTGGTGAACCACGCCTTCCTTGAGCTCTCAGGCAGCGCGAACCGTCACGCGCTGCTCGGGGCAAAGCTCGAGGAGGTCTTCCCTGACGAGCTGGCGGCAGAACTCACACTCTTGGAGCGGCGCGCGCAACGGATGGGACAGGCGGCCACTGAGTTCGAGCTGCAGAGTCCGGCTGGAAAGCTGAGCCTGTCGGCGGCGATCTCGTCGCTCCACCGGCCAGCGGAGTTCACAGGCGGACGGCCGCCGGACGGCCCCGCAGCCATCCTGGTCCTTGAAGATGTAACGGAGTTCCTGCAGGCGCAGCGCCAGGCGGCATGGAAAGAGGTCGCGCAGCGGGTAGCGCACGAGATCAGAAAACCGCTCACGCCGATCTCGCTTTCTGCTGAGCGCATCCTGCGCCACGTGGACCGTAGCGCACCGGAGGCGCCGGCCGTTATCCGCCGCTGCAGCGAGGTGATCCTGGGCTCGGTGCAGTCGCTGCGCACGCTGGTGGACCAGTTTGCCGCGCTGGCACAATTTCCGACCGCGCAGCCACGATCGACTGACCTGAACGAAGTTGTGGAGAGCGCGCTGACCCTCTTCGAGGGCAGGCTTCGCGGCATTCGCGTAGAACGGCAGTTCGAGCATGGCCTGCCACCCGTCATGGCAGATCCAGACGCACTGCGGCGTGCGCTGGCGAACCTCATCGACAATGCAGCCG